>NZ_CP015455.1:600000-777500 GCF_001888165.1 Syntrophotalea acetylenica | reverse complement strand
GAATCAGAACCGTATGGCCAATGTGCAGATCAGGAGCGGTCGGATCAAAGCCTGCCTTGATTTTCAGAGGCACGCCGGTCGCGACGGACTTCTTGAGTTTTTGCTCGAGTTCGCTTTCGACCAGAATCTCCACGGCACCGCGCCGGATGATGGCCATTTGTTCCTGAACCGACTTCATATCGCTACCTTTTCATTGAATGGGACGAACTTCTTTTTGATCGCCGGCATTTGCCCCACCAGCGAAGACACCGTGATTAGCCGCAGTCTTCCATAATGCGATGCATCTCAAGGGCCTTGCCATTTGTTTCATCGACACTGATCAGCACGGCACACAGGATCGGATCCTTTTTAGCCACTTCGAAACGCACCGGCAACTGCGTGAGGAACCGGTCAATGGCCTCTTCTTTACGCATGCCGATCACGGCATCCCGACTGCCGGTCAACCCCACGTCCGAGATATAGGCGGTTCCCTTGCTCAACACGCCTTCGTCGGCAGTCTGCACGTGGGTATGGGTGCCGACAACCGCCGACACCCGACCGTCGAGATAGTGACCCAAGGCGGCTTTCTCACTGGTGGCCTCGGCATGGAAATCGACCAGAATGATCGGTGTCTGCCGTCGCAGGCTTTCAATTTCCCGATCGGCACAGCGAAAAGGGCAATCCAGATTGTTCATGAAAACCCTCCCCTCGAGATTGAGGACACCCACTTCAAGGCCTGCAGCCGTAGTATAGACGCCACAGCCACGACCCGGCAGACCCGGTGGATAATTCGCAGGGCGCAGCAGGCGGGACTCCCTGTCGAGATAATCATAAATTTCCCGCTTGTCCCAGATATGATTGCCCGAGGTCAAGACATCAATGCCCAGATCGTACAATTCGGCGGCAATATTGGCCGTCAAGCCAAATCCGGCGGCAGCGTTTTCACCATTTGCCACAACCAGGTCGACCCGCCGTGAATCGACAAGGGTGTGCAATCGGCTCTCCACCGCACGTCTTCCGGTCCGCCCGATTATATCTCCGATAAACAGAATATTCAAAAGCCCCGTTCTCCTCCCGGCATGCGCCTTGCCGACAAGCCTGTCGTTAACAGGCTACCTGTCGATATCCGTCGCAGCGAACCGTTACTTGGCAAATTCAACCGCCCTGGTTTCACGGATGACATTGATCTTGATCTGCCCCGGATAAGTCATTTCTTCTTCAATCTGCCGGGCAATCTGCTTGGCAAGAGTGTGGGACTGGACATCCGAAACTTCTTCACTTGCCACCATGACGCGAATTTCACGCCCTGCCTGAATGGCGAAGCAACTGGTAACCCCTTGGAAAGACGTTCCGATGCGCTCCAGATCCTGCAGCCGCTTGACGTAAGTCTCCAGCATTTCACGACGGGCCCCGGGGCGCGCGCCGGAGAGGGCATCCGCCGCCTGCACCAGAACCGCCAGAACCGTCGAGGGTTTTTCATCCTCGTGGTGTGCGGCCAGAGCGTGAACAATCTTGGCAGACTCTCCATACTTGCGAGCCAGGTTGGCGCCGATAACAGCATGAGATCCTTCAATTTCATGGTCGACGGCCTTACCGATATCGTGCAGCAGGCCCGCGCGTTTGGCTTGCTTGACGTTGACGCCCAGTTCGGCAGCCATAATGCCACACAGGAACGCGACTTCAATCGAATGCTGCAACACATTCTGACCATAGGAAGTGCGGTAGCGCAGACGACCGATCAGTTTGATGATTTCAGGATGGATGCCGTGGACGCCAACATCGAAGGTGGCCTGTTCTCCGGCTTCCCGGATGGCGTTGTCGACATCCTGGGTCGCCTTCGACACCATTTCCTCGATACGCGCCGGGTGAATGCGCCCATCCCCGATCAACCGCTCCAGAGCCAGCCGGGCCACCTCGCGGCGCACCGGGTTGAACCCGGATATAATAACGGCCTCGGGTGTATCATCGATAATCAGGTCGATGCCGGTGGCCGCCTCGATAGCGCGAATATTGCGGCCTTCCCTGCCGATGATACGACCCTTCATTTCATCATTGGGCAAGGGCACCACGCTGACCGCGTTTTCCGCAACAAAATCGCCGGCATAGCGCTGAACGGCCAGAGCCAGGATTTCCTGGGCCTTCTTGTCCGCAGTCTCTTTGGCTTCGTCCTCGATCTGCTTGATCCACTTGGCGCTTTCGTGCCGAGCTTCGCTCTCCATCTGCTCCATCAACTGCTTTTTGGCCTCTTCGGCACCCAGGCCAGCAAGCTCCTCGAGGCGCTCACGTTGTTGACGCACAATCCCTTCGACCTCTTTTTCCAGAGTACGGATGCGCCCCTCCTGTTGAACGAGTCGCTTTTCGCGCTGTCCGACCTCGTCATCCCGCGCATCAACCTGGGCAACCTTGCGATCGAGATTTTCCTCACGCTGCAGCAGGCGCTTCTCCTGGGACTGCAACTCCCTGCGCAGCTCTCGTGCCTCCTGCTCCCAGGCCGTCTTGGCCTCCAGCAGGGCGTCCTTTTTTGAATTTCCGCTTCCTTGCGAAGGATTTCCGCTTCCTTGGTGGCCTCTGAAAGAATCTGGTCCGCCATGCGCCTGGCTTCGGCCAACTGCGTGGCAGCTACCTTGCGACGAAAAAACGCGCCGCAAAAGGCACCCACCACCAGGGCCGCGCCTATTCCCAGCCATTGAATTTCTATACTCAAGACACTACCTCCTCAAATTTATGTTTCTTGCAGCAAACGACGTCCGGACTGGGTGAAGGGGCACACCCGTTCCTCGGTGATCAGCAGGTCCAGGCCTGCGTCGTGATCTTCAACAGGAAGTTCATCAAGCAACTGCATTTCATAACACAGCCCCACAGAAATTGCCGAACGGCTCCCGAGGCAAAGAACCCGGTCGTAAAATCCCTTGCCATAACCGAGGCGATTGCCGAACAGATCAAAAGCCACGCCGGGCACCAGAATGAGATCAAGCGCAGAGGGTGGAATCAGATGCGATCCGGTCGGCTCCATGACTCCAAACGCCCCCGGCGCAAATTCCGCGGGCGAAGATACCGACACAAAATCGAGAGACTCTCCTCTGACCCTTGGATAAACGACAACCTTGCCCGCACGCAGGGCCTGATGAAAAACCTCCTCGGTGAATACTTCATTAAAAATGGGACTATACAGAGCTACGCAGCATGCCGATTTGAAGACATCGAGCATTACGAGCCGCCGCTGGATTCGGATGCTATGACTGAGACAGACTTCCGCCGCCAGATGTTTTCGACGAGCCAGCATGATGCTGCGAAGCGATTTTTTGGGCATGGCAGAGATCCCGCAGAAACGGCAACCTCTGTTAGGGAGGATTCAGATCAGATATGGCAAGGATGGATCATGCTTGCCCGGCCTGGCAGAAAAGGCTTCTTGCAAATCTCACCCCCGCCGCAACCGGGGCTATCCTTCGACTGTCCATCGAAAAAAGGCGAAAGACCCCTTCTCCCGCCCGGAACAGCGCGCCTGAATTGACTGCAAGAAACACAAAAGCGCATTGTGCGCCTGGATATTCTGATAACCGCACAGACAAGACACCTGCTGGCTACTCAGGATCTTGTAAAAGCATCAACCAACCGGATCTATCTAAAATCTCCGTACAGAGATGACCTGGCGCAGCGCGCCTTTTCAAGGCCTCCCGCTAAGGAAACCCTGATGCCGCCCGGATACAGCAGCAAAACTTTCAACTCTCGCGCGTCAGAAAATCGGGGCAAGTCGATTCCAGACGTGCCACAAGATCCCGCAACCGCGCGTTTGCACTGTCGTCCTGATGTTGTACGGCGTCATGAAGCCGCAGATACGCTTCTCCAACATTGAGCAGGGCCAGGACCGCGATATTCAAGGTGTCGACCGCCCTGCTGGAGGCCATTACCTCGGCGATTTTTTCGTTTACGAAATCGGCGACCCGACAAACCTCTTCCGGCGCCATCGCGCTTCGGATGGTGTACTGCTGGCCCAAAAGCGTAACCTGGACAGCGTGCTTCAAGACACCTCCTGATCCAGTCCATCAAGCTTGGCCAGAATCCGATCCACTTCGGAAGCAAAACGCTCCCGCTCCTGAAGAAGGCGATCCCTGTCCGCCAGCAACTGCTGGCATTGCTCTTCCAGCGCCTGCTTGCGCGCCAGAAGCTGATCAATTCTTTTTTCCAACTGAATTATCAGAGTCAAATCCACAGCTACCTCTGCTCAGTAAAAGGTGATTTTAGAAAAGAGGGAACCCTTTAGTCAAGAAATTATCCGTCCTGCGAAAAAAGAGCTTCTATAAACACTTCCGCGTCGAAGGGGCGAAGGTCGTCAATCCCTTCACCGATACCCACATAACGAATCGGCAGACCGAGTTCCTCTCCTATGGCGACCAGCATACCGCCTCGCGCCGTGCCGTCGAGTTTTGTCAAAGCCAGCCCGGACACCGCCACGGCCTGCTGGAAAAGACGGGCCTGTACCAGCGCATTCTGTCCGGTGGTTGCATCCACCACCAACAGGGTTTCATGGGGCGCGCCGGGCACTTCGCGCTCCAGAACCCGGCGGATCTTCTTGAGCTCCTCCATGAGATTGACCTTGGTGTGGAGCCGCCCTGCGGTATCCAGCAAAAGAATGTCGGCAGCGCGGGACCGGGCAGCCTTGATCGCGTCGAAAGCAACGGCCGCGGGATCTGCCCCGGACTCCTGACGTATCACCTCAACGCCGGCGCGCTCTGCCCACACTTCAAGCTGTTCGGCAGCCGCCGCCCGGAAGGTATCGCCCGCGCCGACCAATACCTTTTTACCCTGACGTGCGAACTGATGGGCCAATTTGCCGATAGTGGTGGTCTTGCCGACGCCATTCACCCCCACAACCATGATGACGAAGGGCTTGGCGCTCTCGGTATCCAGGAGAGCCGTTTCATTGGCGAGGCGTGCGCGGATTTCCTCTTTGAGAGCGGCACGCAAGGTTGCGGAATCCTTGAGCTGACCTTTATCCAGGCGGTTTTCCAGCGACTGGATAAGTTGCTGGGTGGTTTTCATCCCCAGATCGGCGGTAATCAATATCTCTTCGAGATCTTCCAGCAGTTCGGCATCGACGCCCTGATGGCCGCGCAGTAGCGTGTCGATGCGCCCCACCAGAGAAGCCTGGGTTTTGGCCAAACCGCTCCGCATACGTTGCAGCAGGCCCACCGGCTCCTCGACCACCGGCTCCTCGACCACCGGCTCCTCGACCACCGGCTCCTCGACCACCGGCTCCTCGACCACCGGCTCCTCGACCACCGGCTCCTCGACCACCGGCTCCTCGACCACCGGCTCCTCGACCACCGGCTCCTCGACCACCGGCTCCTCGACCACCGGCTCCTCGACCACCGGCTCTCGACCACCGGCTCTTCGACCACCGGCTCTTCGACCACCGGCTCTTCGACCACCGGCTCTTCGACCACCGGCTCTTCGACCACCGGCTCTTCGACCACCGGCGCGGGGCGCTTGCCCCTTTTGAGCGGACGTTTGACCAACAAACGCAACAGCCCCACGCCGACCCCGGCCAGAAGGACCAAACCGGTACCGAATGCAACCAGGCCGATCAGTTTGCCATACGGCTCGGGCACCCCCATGCGAACTGCCACTTCGGTCAACCAGGCGACACAACGGGCGAACATTTCCATGCTTTCACTCCTTGAACTTGCGGGCACATGCCCCGGCCCGGACAAAACGGTCAGTCAATTTCCTGCCTGAGGATCTGCACGCAGCGGCGTGCGGCAAAACGGGCGCGACCCAGCAACTGATTCCGGCACCCGGCAAGCACCAGGAAATAATCGGGGGTGATCGGCAAAACCAGGGTCTGAGTGTCACGGGTAGAAATTATCACTTCGCGCAGATCATCGTTACCGATACGGTCGAGCATGACTCTCAGATTCCCGAGTATGATGCCCTTGTGGGCGCCGACAAGCCGAAGGTCGTATTCGTCCATGGGGCCGACCTGATCCACGGCTTCGCCTTCCCAGTCGGCGATAATGGCACCCCTGGCACCGGGAACGCTGTTCACAAGATCCCTGAGAACTGTTTTAAAAGGCATCGCAAATCCTCAATAATCGTTTAGCTGAACGGATACCAGTTTGGAAACACCGGGATCCTCCATAGTCACACCATAAAGAATATCGGCCATTTCCATGGTTTTTTTGCTATGCGTTATGACAATGAACTGCGATCTGGACGACATTTCGCGCACCATGTCATTAAAACGCTGGATATTGGCCTCGTCCAGCGGAGCATCGACCTCGTCCAGCACGCAAAACGGTGATGGCTTGATAAGAAAAATGGCGAAAATCAGGGCAATGGCCGTCAATGCCTTCTCCCCGCCGGACAAGAGACCGACATTCTGCAGCCGTTTGCCGGGGGGTTGCACCGCGATCTCGATTCCAGCCTCGAGCAGATCCTGCTCGTCGGTCAGCGTCAACTCCGCCCTGCCCCCCAGAAACAGCCGCGGGAATATCTGCTGAAACATGGCGTTGACCTGATCAAAGGTTTCGCGAAACCGCTTGCGGGTCGTGCGGTTGATTTTGGCAATGGCGGCGTGCAGTCCGTCCAGAGACCCTTGCAGATCAGCTTCCTGCCGGCATAAAAACTCCCAGCGTTGTTCCAGTTCGCGATAGGCATCGATAGCGGTCAGGTTCACTTCGCCGATGGTCTCGATGTTGCGCCTCAATTCCAGGAGACGTGCTTCCGCGGCCGCGGGGTGAAAATTGCCGTCGGTTTCCTCCATTGTTTCTTGAGCCAGTTCGACACGGTATCGGAAAGCGATGTCCTGGCGCAGGTGGCTGATCTCCATCGCGACTTCCCGCCCCCGCATCTGCAACCCGGAGAGATCCTCCCGGGCTTGCTGCAGCTGGCCGCGCACGGTCCGCAGGGATTCATCCTGCTCCACGATCTGCTGCTGTTGCTGTTCGGCAACATCTTTAAGCCGATTCAGGCGCGACTGCTGTTCCTTTTGGCGTTGATACAATGCCTCCAATGTCATCTGCAGCTGCTTCAATTCGTCCTGAAGACTTTCGACTTCTGATTCGGCCTGACAGCGACCTTGCTCCAACTGGTCCAGCTGACGCTGAACATCCCGGCCGGTTTCGGAAAGCTGCTGACTTTGGCGCCGCCCGCCTTCCAGTCGCTCGCGAAGCTCGGCAAGAGAAACCTTGAGCGCCGTCACCTTTTCCCGCAGAGCATCCTGACCCCGGCGCGATATCCGCAGCTGCTCCTCACTCCGGGCAACGGCCGATTCCTGCTCCAGGCGGCCAGCATCAATCTGCCGGCAAAGAATTTCGGCTTCACCGCGCCGCCGCTGCAAAGCGCAACGTTCCTTTTCAACCTGATCATCTTCGAAGGCAGCAACCTCGAGGCGCTCATCAAGGCGGGCCAACTCCTGAGCGGCCCGCGCCAGGTCTTTTTCCCGTTCCGCGCATTTCAGCTGCTGAGCGTGAAGCTCCTCGCGCAAGGCCTCCTGCATCTGTTCAGCAATTTCAAATGCGCTTTTCTGCTCGTTTCGCTCATCGCGCAAAACGCCAAGATTTTGTTCGAGAATCTTCTGCCGGGCCCGCAGATCCTTGATCTCGCGTTTCTGGGAAAGCAGCTGGTACCCCATTTCCGTACGGGCACCGCCGTGCACCACCCCGCGATGGTCCAGACGATCGCCGGCAGCCGTAACCAGAACCACGCCTTCTGGCAAAACCGTTCCCAGAAAGGGGGTCAGATCATCCACCAGATACGCGTCATCAAACAATGACCGTAGCTGGGAGACAGCATCTTCGCGGATAACCACCAGCTCGGACAGGCAAATGCCCGCTGCGCGTTGTGGCCCGGCGGCCGAAGAGCCGCACGGCAATACAAGGCTGGCACGTCCGCCGCCATCCCGCAGGATCTCCAGGGCAAGCAGGGCATCCTGGACCTGTCGAAGCAGCGGCGCCTGCAGGCGCTCCCCCAGAACCGCCCCGACAGCCACTTCATACGCGGCGGGTACTTCGATAAGGTCAGCAACCATGCCAACCAGATGATGCTGCAGGCGCGGATCCTGCCACAACAGCTTGACGCCGGCACCGCAGCCCTCGAGGTTACGCTCCATCTGCTCCAGTGACCGCAGCCTGGACCGACACTCCCCAAGCCGCTCCTGCGTCTCCAGCAGTTGCTGCTCGTTATCCTCCATTTGTCGGCGTCGCAGATGGGACTGTTCGCGGCTGCTCTGCAGATCCCGCTCCAGGCCGTCCAGCAACCCGCGAAGGTTTTCCAGTTCCTGTTCACCGCCTACCAGGACTTCCTGGACAGCCGCTCTTTGCTCCTGCAACTGGATTTTCTCGCGCCGCAGCCATGATATCCGCTCTTCCAGCCCCTGCAGTCGCCGATCCGCGTCTTCCAGATCAGCGCGGCTGCGTGACAAGGCGGTCATCCCCTCGAACAGCGCCCTTCGGGCTTCTTCCAGCGCCGTCATGCCTTCATGTTCCGCAGCCAGTTGCTCCTCGAGAATGGCTGATTCCCTCTCCATGACGAGGGACCGCTCCTGCAACTCTTCGGACAGGGACTGTGCGACCTCCTTTAGAGCGGTCTCTTCAACCCCGATCTCCAGTAAACGCTGCTGCAGAGCCAGACTTTGCTGCCGATACTGCTCTTTTTGACGGTCGAGATTCGCAAGCGCCTGTGCTACATACTCGAGACGGGCCTCGACCCGTTGCAGCTCCCCATTGAGGTGAAACACCCCTTCCTGGCATTGGCTGAGATCCCTTTCGGATGCGGCCTGCACCAGCCGCAGCTCGGCAAGTTTGAGTTCATGTTGCTGAAAACGGCTCTCCAACTCCATTACCCGTCGTTCAGCAAGGGTTTCTTGCTGGTTCAGCTGCTGGCCGCTGCGAACCAGGTCCGCATGATGGCGGCGGGCAAAGCAAAGCTCGATCTGCTTCTCTTCTTCGCGGAACGCACGATACTGTTCAGCTTTGCGAGCCTGCCGTTTGAGGCCGCCCAGCTGACGTTTGACCTCTCCGATAATGTCGCGCAGCCGCAGCAGGTTCTGCCCGGTAGCCTCGATCTTTCGCAGGGCGGTCTTTTTGCGCGCCTTGAACTTGCTGACGCCGGCAGCCTCTTCGATGAGAAATCGCCGGTCCTCCGGCTTGGCGTTGAGAATCTGGCCGACCTTGCCCTGCTCGATAATGGAATAAGCCCGGGCGCCGATTCCGGTATCCATGAACAACTCGGAAATGTCCAGCAGTCGGCAGGGGGTCTTGTTGAGCAAATATTCACTGTCACCATTGCGGAAAAGACGGCGGGTTACCATAAACTCGGCATAATCGCGCACCGTGGCCGGCCCCTGCCCCTTCTCGTTGACAAACACCAGCGATACCTCGGCCATGCCGACCGGCTTGCGGCTTTCGCTGCCGCCAAAAATGACGTCTTCCATGGCCCGACCGCGGAGATTCCTGGGACTCTGCTCCCCCAGCGCCCAGCGAATCGCATCGACCACATTACTTTTGCCACAGCCGTTGGGCCCGACCACAGCCGCTATACCTGGACCGAAATCAAGGGTGGCCCGATCGACAAACGACTTGAATCCAGCGATTTCTATGCGTTTGATCTGCATACGCGTGGGTGGACAATCCTCTCCGGACAAAGCACTGATTGATAGCGCGCCATGTTAACAAGCCCCAAGAGCCATGTAAAGCAGTTTGCCAAGAGGGATTTTGACAACCGACCATACCCCGTCATGACGGATTGTCACACTTCGCCCTCCGGTCGGCTGCAACGCTGGGAGAACCAAGATGAACTCTTGTCTGAACAATCGACAACGGCTATGATGAGCGACTATGATAATGATACCTGTCACCGCCGAGGATGCCGGAAAGACCGTTCTCGCCATTCTCCAGAAGCGCATTCCGGGCGCACCCCGTGCCTACCTGCGTCAGCTGCTGCGTCGCGGCAAGGTGCAATACGCCGGAAAAGCCTTAGCTGAGGACCATTTCCTGCACGGCGGTGAAACACTGCATCTACCTGACAGCGAGCGACTCCGTAAGCTCTGTTCCACCGACCTGCCGCCTCTGGAGATTTTACTGGAAGCCGATACTTTCCTGGCGGTATTCAAACCTGCGGGGCTTGCCGTGCACAGCAGCGCAGGCCACGAACAGGATAACCTGACCGCACGCGTGCGAACCTGGATGCAATACCGCAAGGCCCCTTACATGGTCGCGCCGGTTCATCGCCTCGATGTCGGAACCTCGGGGCCGGTTCTGTTCGGCAAAGGCCGCAAGGCCATCGCCGAGTTGGGGCGGATTCTGCAAACCGGTCCGTGCAGCAAAATTTACCTGGCCCTGGTCCGCGGCATGCCACCGGAAACCGGCATGCTGACCAGTGCGGTCAGGGTTCAGGACAAGACCAAACATGCTGCGACACGGTTCCGGGTGTTGGGACGTCACCGCGATGCAGCCTTGCTGGAACTCGAATTACTGAGCGGCCGCAAGCACCAGATCCGCCAGCAGTGTGCCGACGCTGGCTGGCCGGTATATGGAGACCGCCGTTACGGTGGATCCGGACTGATCGGCCTGGAGCGGCTGTTTCTGCATTGTGGGCAATTATCCTGGCCCGCCGGAACCGGCATGCCGGATCACTGCGTAACGGCACCTCTGCCTGAAGAGCTGCTTTGCATTCTGCGATGCTTGCATATCGATCCGCCTTCACCAGCCTGATACAGCGCGAAAAACGGCCAGTGCCTGTCGCTCGGCCACCGGAAACCTGATCCATGCCCAAACAACGGTCAACAGCTCCCTCCTGGTTCCGCCGTCACCCATTCTGGTCCCTGACCGGCCTGCTGAGTCTGCTCTTTGCCGGCGGGGTTTGCTTATTTTTGGCGACGTTTGATCTGAATGCCTACCGACAGTCTCTCGCCGAGCGGCTGAGCCTGGCTCTGCGACAGCCGGTCAGCATCGGGTCCACAGCCCTTATCTGGCACAAGGGCCCGGCTTTCGACCTCGGCGATGTACGTATCGGGGCATCGCGGTCCGCAGCGGTCGGCGAAATTTCCCATCTTTTTCTGAAACCGCGGCTGCTGCCGATGCTGTCCGGCAAAGTCGTATTCGACGACATGGTGCTCGAAAAGCCCCATCTCCAGCTGCAGGGTTTCTCTTTCGAGCAGCCCGGCGACGGGGAGCTTTTCAATCTCTTGTCCACCCTGTTGCAAACAGTACAGGTAAAAAATCTGACCATCGTCGATGGACAGCTGACGCTTGCCAGCCGCCATGCCGATTCCCGGTCCGCGCCCGTGCCGGCACATATCGATGCCGTGCAACTCAAACTGCGCCATCTGACAAGCGGGCGTTCCTGTAAAATTCGAATCGAAGCCCGGCTCATGCAGCAGCAGGGCATCGCTCATTTCAATGGTTCTGGACGCCTTGCGCTGGACCCGGACCTGCGCAACTGGCAAACAGCCCAGGGCCAGCTGCAGCTGCAGCTGGAAAACCTCGCCCTGGAGGAATTCGCGCGCTGGATTCACCTGCCTCCGGCCAGCCTGAAGCTGACCGGAACAGCCGCCCTGACAGTTCGGGCAAGCGGGTCCCTGTCTGAAGGGATGCATTTTTCCGCCGGCGTGGAGGGGGAAAAGATAGCTCTCGACTGGCCGAAACATTACCGTCAGCCGCGCTCCGTGCAAAAATTTGCCGCTGAAGGCATCTGGATACTTACGGACGAACTTGCCGCCATCCATGATCTGAAGCTATCTCTCGATCAGCTCCACCTTCAGGGCCGTCTCTCCCTCCAGCGAGACAAAAAACAACCCTGGCTCGAAGGGACTTTTGCCAGTCCGCCGCTGGCCCTGCCCCGACTCCGGCAATGGCTACCCGAGGAATTTCGAGCACCGCAACGGTCCCTGTTGCCTGGCAATCTCGAACAGGGCTCACTCCAGATCGATCACCTGCGGCTCGCCGGTCCGTTGCATCGATTCAGACAGATCGACGCGCCGCTGCCCATCACCCACGCCCGGCTCACCTTGCGGAAGGCCCGCCTCGACCTGGCGGCCGGCCTTCCCCTCGAAGAGGTCAACTGCAGCCTCACGTATCAGGATGGGCGGCTGGATGTCAGCCAGGGGACGGCTTCGCTTTTGGCCGGCCCGCTAGTCTTTTCCGGCAGGGCCGACCGGCTGTTCAGCGACGCCGCAACCCTGACGCTGACGGCAGGATGGACCGCGCCGGCAGCAAAACTTTGGCAGCACCTGTCTGCCGCCCACGTATGGCCCGGCAAAGCGGGGGGAGTTATCGGCCTGGGGGTTTCGGTTGCCGGCCGTCCTGGCAAATTGCAGGCCGAGGTGCGGGCCGACCTGAGCGGCTGCAGCATCGAACTGCAGCACCGCATAAAAAAAAGCGGGGGGCAGCCGGGCAAATTGAGTTTTTCCGCGCACCAGCTTGCGGATAACTGGAACATCGAAAAAGGGCTGTTGACCGTGGCCCCCTTCACGCTGCATTTTTCAGGACACCTCGGTACCGCAAAGCCGCTGCCTCTGGATTTTCGACTGCAGCTCTCTCCGACGGACCTGAAAAAAGTCGCCGAGCTGTTTCCGGGCGCTGCAGCACAGCATTTCACGGGCACAGCTTCCCTGAACGGAAACCTTTCCGGAACATTGTCGGCCCCAGCCTTTAACGGGCGGATGGTGGTCTCCGACGCGCGCCTGACCTTGCCGGGACTGCGATCCGAACTGCAAAACATCAACGGCAGCTTCAATCTCCAGAATCATCAATGCCGGTTCCGTGACGTCAAAGCCCGCCTCGGTCAATCAGAAGTTTTGCTCAGCGGCACTTTAAACGGCCTTGCCGAAGCGGCGTTGCGATTGCATGTCCGGGCACCGCGGTTGCGTGCCGATGAGCTGATCTTTTCCGGCGGACAGGTGGAATTTCGCAATCTCGACGGCATCATGGTGCTTGACCGGCAGCACATCCTTTATGAAAATATCCGCTTCGATCTGCACAACGGGCGGAAATTTCACCTGAGCGGTCATCAGACCTTTTCTCCGAACCATGGCGAACTGAACATCCATGCCCGCAAGGCCTCCATCGATGAAGTATTGGCGCTGTGGGACGAGTCTTTGTCGAACGGGCCCGCCGTCCGCCAAAACCCCAGCCGACTGGTAATCCACGCGTCGGTCGACGAAGGGCAATATGGCAACCTGCGTTTTTCCGACGCCAGGGGGATGATCGTGGCCGAAAACAACAGGGTCAATATTTCCCCGCTCAGATGCCGACTGGCGGCGGGATCCGCAAACGGTGCCATCCTGATTGACAACAGCATCGCATCAACGACGCCCTTGTTGACCCTTACGGGAAATCTGAGCGGTGTCGATGCGGGTCAATTGCAAGCCGATCTGCTGAGAAACCCCGGCTTGATAAGCGGATCGATGGACGGTGCCTTTTATCTGCAGGGGCCTGCCGGCCCCGAACTGCTGATCCGTGGAAAAGGTGGGGCCGACATCCGGATGAAGAACGGCGTGCTGTACAGGTTTTCCTTTTTGTCCAAGGTTTTTTCACTGCTCAACGTCTCACAGATCTTCTCCTTCCGACTGCCGGACATGGCTCAGAAAGGCATGCCCTTCAAGCGGTTGGATGCCACCTTGCGTCTTGATGAGGGACACCTGGAAACGGAGGATCTGATCGTGGAAAGCAATGCCATGAACCTTTCCCTGGTGGGCAACTGGGACCTGCGTCAAGATCGTCTGAACCTGGTCATGGGCGTCAAACCGTTCGGCACCGTGGACAAGATCGTATCCAGCATCCCCCTGGCCGGATGGATCCTGACCGGCGAGAGCAAAGCCCTGATTACGGCACATTTTCGCATCAGCGGACCGAGCGGGGATCCCGACGTCGATGCCATCCCCGTCACCTCCGTCTCGGAAAAGGTGCTGGGCATCTTTCAAAGAGTGCTCGGTTTGCCTGGCAAGGTTATCGAAGACGTGGGGGAACTGTTTCAGACCGGAGAGCCCTGACCGGGACAGTTCGGCGTCTCGGCCATCCCGGTTTCCCGCAGGGGATCGTGAAGCGGGCGGCAGCCGCTGTAAAGAGTGGCGATGCCGCCGGTCAGGTCGCAATGGCACACCTGTCGAAACCCGGCATGCTCCATGAGGCGCATGAACGCATATCGGGAAGGAAAAACCTCGACTGAATCAGGAAGATAGCGATAAGCGGAGCCATCGGAAAGAAGACTGCCAATACGCGGCAGTACCCAATGGCTGTAAAAACGGTAAAGTCGGCCCAGCAAAAAGCCAGGCGGCCGGGAAAACTCCAGCACCGCCAGGCGACCTCCGGGCTTCAGCACACGATAGAACTCACGCAGGGCCGCCTCGCGATCGAGAACGTTGCGGATGCCAAAGGCGATGACCGCTCCCTCGAAAAGCTCGGCGCGCAAGGGCAGATTCTCGCAGGATCCCTGCAAAAGACGGATCCGCTCCGCCAGCAGGCCGGATTTGGCGGCGGCGGCACGCAGCATATTCGCCGACAGATCCACGCCGACCACCCTGACGGCCGGATGTGCCGCGGCAATCGCCAGCGCCACATCGGCGGTACCGGTGGCCGCATCCAGGACCAGGGCATTGCCGGCCAGTTCCAGCACCTGCACCGCGGCGCGCCGCCAGCGACGATCGATGCCGAAGGATAGCAACCGATTGAGCAGATCATAGCGGGGCGCTATGCGGTCGAACAAGTGCCGGGTATCCATCCCCGGCCGATAGTCATTGGACATAGGTCATTCCTGTTGTCTGCGGCCGTCTGCGATGCGATCATGTCGTGTCGTAGCACGGGCCAATAAAACCAGCCGGCAAAAACCGGAGCCACAGTCGCTTGCCCCGACCGGACAGAAGGAGCCCAGCATGCAGCCACTGATCGTTGTCGCAGCCATCCTGAGGCAGCAGGAACGCGTTTTGATCACCCGCCGTCCCGCGCACAAACCCCATGGTGGTTTGTGGGAACTGCCCGGCGGCAAGCTGCGGAGCAATGAATCGCCACAGTGCGCCCTGCGGCGGGAATTGTGCGAGGAACTGGGGATCGAAGCGTCGGTGGAATGGATTTTTGACGTGGTGTACCACCGCTACGACTGGGGTCCGGTTCTGATCCTGGCCTACGAATGCCGCTGGCTCGAAGGCACCCTGCAACACCTGGAAGTGGAGGATCACCGCTGGATTCACCCCGGCGAAAGCGGCCGTTACCCCATGCTGGAGGCGGATCAACCGATTTTTGAACGCCTTGCTTGCCGGAAACCCGTTTGCGGAAACATTGCCGCCCTCGACAGCATGCTCAAGACCCGCCCTTAACCACCCAAAGGCAGATTGACGATAATCTCGGTTCCCTTGCCGGGCTGGCTGTGAACCGCGATGGTGCCGCCGTGGCGCTCGATAATGTGCTTGACGATATGCATGCCGAGCCCGAGACCACGTACGCCGCTGTTGAGATCAACGGCACGATAAAATTTTTCGAACATCCTGGCGATCTGCTGCGGCGTCATGCCGATCCCCCGGTCACACACCGAGATCCGATAGGCAGTGCCTTCGGAAGCTCCGCTTACTCTGACCACGGAACCTTCGGGGGAATATTTCACGGCATTGCTCACCAGGTTTTCCAGAACCTGCACCAGCTTTTGCCGGTCGGCCTGAACCCGGTGGCTGATCTCCGGCGCAAAAACCATCTCAAACCGATAAGCCGGAAACTGCAACTGAAAATGCTGCAGGATTTTGCGGCTGACCTGGGATACGTCAACCGTTTCCATGATCAGGGGGATTTCCCTTCCCGCGTCCATGCGGCTGATATCCAGAAGATCGGAGACGATGCGCTCCAGAACCTCGGCCTTGTCGTAGATTTCCGCCATGAATTCCCGCAGTTGTGCATCTGGAAAACCGCCAAATTCTTCCGGATGCATACAAAACTCGAGATACCCCATGATGGAAGTCAGGGGCGTGCGCAACTCATGGGCGGCGGTGGAAATGAATTCGGTTTTAAGCCGCTCCATTTCCCGCTCGCGGGTCATGTCCTGAAAAAGGACGATAACCCCCGGGCCGTCTCCCTGCAGATTGCGAACCTGCGAGGCCCGGGCTTTAAAATAAGTCTGCCGCCGGGCCGATTCGGCAGGCCAGGCCAGGCAGATTTCATCCACGGCTGAACCCGTCGCCACGTCCGCCATCAATCGACGTATGGCGTCGCTGACATTGCTGCCCGGACAAAGTGCATACACTGAGGCCCCCAGCGCTTGTTCCGCAGTGGTCCCGAACAAATCTTCAGCCGCGGGATTAAGCATGACGAAACGGCCGCCGCTGTCGACAACAATCAAAGCGTCGGTGATGGACCGCAGGATACTGTCGATTTTATCACGGGCATCCTCGGCTTGCCACAGGGCTCTTTTGAGATTAGCCTCCTGCTGCTTGCGCTCGGTGATATCCTCCGCCACCCCGCGGAACCCGCCCGGCCGACCGTCTTCACCGATGACCGGTACGCCGCTGAGCAGCAGACAGCGCTGTCTTCCATCCGGAGTCTGCCACCATTTTTCGACATTACGAAACCGGGTCGGGGCTGTCTCAAGGGCACGAAACAGAACCTGCCAGGTTTCCTGCGGTGCGGCATTGTCAAGTTCGGCAAGAGATCGCCCGACCAGCCTGTCCGCCTCGTAGCCAAGGATGTCTTTTGCCTTTTCCGAAAGATAGCGAAAGCGCCAGTTTGGCCCAACTTCCCAAATCAGGTCGCCTACCTCAAGGGCAATATCCCGGAAACGTCGCTCACTCTGACGAAGCCGCTTTTCGGCTATTTTCCGATCGGTGATATCCAGAGCCAGGCCAAGAATGCCTTCGATCTGTCCATCATCTCCCATCACCCGGGTGCGGATGACCCGATAATCGTGCAGGCAACCATCGGCGTGCATCAGGGACAGCTCGGTTTCCACCGGCCCCCCGGCTTCATACACCGCTGGATCATGCATGCCGAAAAACGTGCCGTACTCTCCGGCGCCTGCTGCAGGCAGCCAGGCGCCGGAGAGGATCTGCTCTTCGGAAACACCCAGCGTATCGCACACCTGCTGATTGACGAATACGACCTGCCGATTCCGATTCAGTATCCACAGAGCGAAAGGCGCCGCCTTGAAAATTGCGTCCAGTACCGGACCTCGCCGGAATGGGCGACGCCCCTTTGATATCGACAGACCCAGGCGCCTCGCATGACCGTATCCTGGTTCCATGCCAAAGCCGCCGGGCAGCAAATGGCCGGCATGGCAGACATAGCTGTGCCGAGCAAAGGCAACCTGCAATTCGGCAGGCGCGGCATGCTGCCGGGCATAGCCGCACAGAGCCAACAGCGGCATGTCCGCCATCGACTGGTTGAGCCACAACAGAAAATCACCACGTACCTGTTCGGGGATTCCGCAACGCTGCAACCAGTGCATATCCACAATGCACCTGCAGCCCGTGAACCCGGCAGCGGAACAATGCGCCCTGAGTTTCTCGAAAAAAACCTGCAAATCTGCCAGCCATGCGACCAGCATATCCTCATCATGCGGATGCAAAAGGCATCCTTTTTCCATGGCCCGTTGAAAGAGAATGGCGTCATCGGCACAACGCGTTTTCTGGCCCGTCCAGAATCCCGCGGGGAGCAGACAGCAGCCGCGTTCTCCTCGGGTCAGCCCCGCCGCCAGAAAACCGCTCGCCGCCTCCTGCCATTCCTGGTCCAGATCATAAACATAACAAACATGATCCTGCCATTCGAGATCTTCAATTTTCTGTTTGAAATTCCGGCCAGAAGCTACAATCCGTGTCATGAACGTCCCTTCAGCTTGCCCCCGGTAAAAATAAGTTGTGATCATTGTATATCATGATTTGCCGAACCCCATAAAAATATTTTCAGCTGAAGGCCATCCGTTTTTTCCTGTCCTGATGTGCCCGTTCGTGATATGAAAACCGGCATGATTATTCCCATGCAGCCTATCGGGTTCATTCATTCCTGCTTCCCGGACAAGTTCGGCATCCCGCGCCAGGCCGGGCTCGTCGCCGAAGCCTGCGCCACGCTGGAGTTGCTGCCGCCGTTCGACATGCCGGAGGCGGTCAGGGGACTGGAAGACTTCTCCCATATCTGGTTGATCTTCGTTTTTCACGCGCACCTGGACAGCGGCTGGAAACCGACTGTCCGCCCGCCGCGACTGGGAGGCAACAAACGGCTCGGCGTTTTCGCCACCCGTTCCCCGTTTCGGCCCAACCCCATCGGCCTGTCCGCTGTCGAACTGACAGGGATCGACCTGGAAAAGGGGCGTTCGGTCCTTCATCTGCGCGGAGTCGACCTCCTTGACGGCACCCCGGTTGTGGACATCAAACCCTACCTCCCCTATGCCGATGCCCTGCCCGATGCGCGAGGCAGTTTTGCCTCCGAAGCGCCTGACCGCTCATCCTTGCGCATCGATTTCGCGCCACAGGCGCAAGCCTTCTGCCATACGGCCGAAAACATCGGCCACTCCCGCCTTGAAACATTGATTCGCCAGGTTCTCGAAAACGACCCGCGGCCGGCTTACTACGCCAACCGCCCTGGGCGGCAATCTTTCGGCATGCGCCTGTTCGATCTGGAAGTGCAGTGGCAGATAGAAGGACAGCGAATCCTGGTGGTTTCCATAAAAAAAAGCATTCCATAAAAAAACAGGGGTCACTCCGCATGGAGGACCCCTGGATCAAATGCCGCAACTGCAGTATCAGTAGCGGCCGAATTCCGTATCGTCGAGTGCGATGACTTCTTCCGGCTTCAGATCTTGCTTTTTATTGGCCGACAAAGGTGCTACGACGGTCCTGGTATCGGTTGCCTTTTTGGCGGGTACTTCGGTAACCGCCGCGGCCCTGGCCGTACCCTGCGGCCGCTGATTTCGGGTTGACGTGCTGCTGGCACTGCGCATCCGGGATTCCTCCCGAGCTGGTTTGCCGCTCTGTGCGGATGTCTCGATCAGGAGTTGGCCCGACCTTGATGGCGGCAGTTTTTTGCCGGTTGGCAGGAACGACCTGGCGGCGCCACGCACCTTGAAACGCCCGACCAGTTCCTTGAGCTGGCCAGCCTGACCGCTCAGTTCTTCAGCCGCCGCCGCGCTTTCTTCGGCGTGCGCCGTGTTCTGCTGGGTAACCCGGTCTATCTGATCCAGACCCCGGTTGACCTGTTCAATTCCGGATGCCTGCTCGGTGGCGGCTGCCGCAATCTCGCCGACCAGATCGGTAACCTTGGCGGCTCCGGCCACGATTCCTTTGAATGCGGCCGCCGTCTTGTCAGCAATCGAGTTGCCGTTGCGGGTCTTTTCCGCTGAATTTTCGATCAGCTGAGCGGTCTCCTTGGCGGCCTTGGCGCTACGCGCCGCGAGGTTGCGCACTTCCTCGGCCACCACGGCGAATCCCTTGCCATGCTGACCGGCACGGGCCGCTTCGACCGCGGCATTGAGCGCCAGCAGATTGGTCTGGAAGGCAATCTCGTCGATCACCTTGATAATTTTGTTGATATCCTGGCCGGAGCGATCGATCTCGGACATCGCCTCGACCAGCTCCTGCATCAGTTTGTCACCACGCGCCGCAGCGTTGCGCGATCCCTTGGACAGGGAATTGGCCTGTTCGGCATTCTGTGCAGTGAGTTTGGTCTGGGAAGCCATCTGCGTCATGGAGGCGGTAATTTCCTCCAGCGAGGCGGCCGATTCCGTAGCACCCTGGGACAAGGTCTGGCTGGCGCCGGACACCTGCTCGGAGCCGACGCTGATCTGCCCGACGGCCGTCTGCACCTGCAGGACCAGCTCGCTCAGACGCGCGGTCATGGTTTGCAGAGCCTTGCCAAACTGATCACGGTCGGAAACCAGGCTGACCTCGGCGGAGAGGTCGCCACTGGCGACTTTTTCGGCCAGCTCGGCATGCCGGGTCAGGTTGTCCGCCATGACATCCAGCATATGGCCGAGTCGGCCGGTTTCATCCTTGTGCTTCATATGCAATCGGTGGCTCAGATCGCCATTGGCGATCTCCTCCGCCAGGTTCAGCGCCCGGCGCAACGGCCCGATGATCGCCCGGCTCAAAAACCATCCGCCGCCGACCGCCACCAACAGACCAAGGGCAAACAGAATCAGCGTATATAAAACCGTAACGCCAACCCGCTGCCGGGCAGCCTCCGCTTCCCGCGCGGCGGTTGTCTCCAGCAGTTCCGTCAGCTGATCGATGGGGGTGCGCATGTCTTCGAACAATTTTGCCGCATCTCCCATGCTCAGGGCCAGGGCGCTCTGTCTGGCTTCAGGACTGTCCTGACGACAATAGTCCAGAACCTGCCGGGATGACGCGCTCCACGCCTGCCGGGCTTTTTCATAGCGGGCACAGATGGCGCCGGTCGCCTCCGCGGGCAGCAGTGCCTTGGCAAGCCCCCAGCGCTCTTCGGACTGCTTGAGATTCTCCTCGTATTGCTGGACCAGGGTTTCAAAACGGGGATCGGCCGAAGCGGTCGCCAACAGGGAACGCTCGGCGACCATCAACTGCTGAAGGTCACGATCAACCTGCAGCAGATAATCCAGCGAAGGCAACTGCACCTGGTAAAACCGCTCCATCTGGCCGGCAACCTTGACCACATTCATGTAGCCCGCCCACCCCAGAAGCGCCATCAGCAGAATCAGCAGCGTAAAGGCCAGGCCCAACTTGCCGCTGATTTTCAAATTTCTGAACCATTCCATCGTCTCCCCCTTTTCACCCCAGATCCTGCCCGTCGGTCATCGATGCGCGCCAGGGAACCCGATGCATCCCTTCGACCGGGCACCGCTAATTGCCGGACAGCCCCCATGTTTCAGTCCACAAGACACTCCACGTCAAGCAGAATTTTCACTTCATCCTCGACCTTGCCGATGCCTTTGACATATTTGCCTCTGCCCGACCCCTTGCTGGCCGGGGGAGGCTCAACCTGCCCCGCCGGAATGTCCATAACCTCGTTGACACGGTCAACCACCAGCCCCATGGCATTGTCCACGACATTGACCACCACGACACAAGTACGCTCATCGTACTCACGAGCGGGAAGACCGAAGCGGGCGCGGACATCCATCACCGGAATGACCTTGCCGCGCAGATTGATCACGCCTTTGATGAAAGAGGGCATGTCCGGAACCTTGGTTATTTTCAGAATGCCTATAATTTCGGTTACATAGCAAATATCAATGGCATAGACTTCATCCGCCAGAGAAAAAGTGAGGTACTTGTCCTTCTGGGTATCCTCTTCGACAAAACCGAAACCGTCTTCCTTGCGCACCGTATTGTCCATTGTTTGAAACCACTCCCTTCGTCCTGTTATTTTTGGTCAGGTAAAAACCTTCGATGATGCCGCCAAACGACCGGTGCTGCAGTTCATCGAAAGGATAAAAGCCATGCCTTGTCCAACAGTCGGCGGTGTCCCGCTTTTCTCACCGCCAACCGACCGGCAGCAGATCGAGGAGGCCCCCGTCAGCGCTCGACACTTCCGCGATCTCCAATGGAAGCTACCCGAATGCTGCAAAATACATGCCCTCTTGCCTGGATCCGCTGTGCCCCATGCACCTGCATGGCGGCGCCTCCCGACAACGACAACCTGCGCAACGCGCCCTTCGCGCAGATGCCAGGCGTCTGAGCTTTTCTTGCTGCCATAACATGGGCAGGCATGGGGCACCTGGCGGGGACAACCGCCCCACTTCCGGGGCATGTTTACCGGACTGGCTTTCCGCAGCGGGCCGTGAAGCCATCCGAAGCCGGCCCTTACCGGGAGACGAAATGCCAGAACACCGAAGAAACGTCAACCGCCAAGCTTGCCGGTGCTGCTGCGCGTCAGCCAATGCGTCCACATGGAGAAGCCCCCTATGCAACCTCTCCGGGATCGAGTAATTGGAATTTCTCAATTTTGCGATACAGGGTCTTGCGGTCGATGCCGAGAAGCCGGGCAGCCTTGGCTTTGTTCCAATCGGTTTTCCGCAACGCCGCAAGGATAGCCTGCCGTTCATCATTTTCCGGCTCGCCATCAGGTTTCGACGTCGAAAGACGCGCTTGCAGAACCTCCTGAGGCAGGTGATGGAGGGTCGCGACCGGCTCCATGCAGTGAATCAGAATATGCTCCACCGCATGCTCCAGCTGGCGGACATTGCCCGGCCAGTCGTAATTCTGCAGGGCCTGCAGGGCTTCGGCGCTGACCCCCTGCAGATTGCGTCCCAACTCCTGGTTGTAGTGCCGGATGAAATGATCCACCAGACAGGGAATGTCTTCCTTGCGCTCCCGCAATGCAGGCAGTTGCATGGTAATGACCTTGAGCCTGTAATAGAGGTCCTGGCGGAATTCGCCACGGCGCACCTTTTCCTCCAGATCCTGGTTGGTGGCGGCAACGATGCGCACATCCACCTTGATGGGGGTGGCGTCGCCAATGCGCTCGACCTCCTTTTCCTGCAGCACCCGCAGCAACCGCAACTGCATGCGCGGCGAAATATCGCCGATTTCATCGAGAAAAATGGTTCCGCCGTCGGCTCTCTGAAACCGTCCGACATGATCCTTGATGGCGCCAGTGAAGGAACCCTTGACATGGCCGAACAATTCGCTTTCAAGCAGCGTATCGGACAAGGCTGCGCAATTGACCTTGACCAGGGGACGTTTTTTGCGTGTACCGGAAAGGTGCAGGGCCTCGGCTACCAGCTCCTTGCCGGTGCCGCTCTCGCCAAGGATCAGTACCGTGGAGGGCACCTGGGCGAGGTTTTCGATAAAACCGTAAAGTTCCTGCATTCTGCGACCCTGGCCGATCATGCGGTGGAAGGATTGCCGCTGATTGAGGCTGCGCTCGAGATCGTTGAGCCGCGTCTCGTCCCGAATGACCATGACCGCTCCGAAAAAATCTCCGTCGCGGTTCTGCAAAGGAGCCGTGGACAGGGACACCACCTGCTCGGGGCGCTCCAGGTGCTCGCAGGTCATGCGCTCCAGGGTCAGGGGACGGCGCTGCTCGAGGGTGCGGTCCAGAAGCTCGCGGCATCGCCCCGAACAGAGCATGGCCAAGGAACCGATTTTTTCACCGCGGTCGTCTTCCGCCAATCCACAGATTTTGCGCGCGGCACCGTTGAAGTCGGTTACCACCTCCGAGCAATCGACGGACACCAGACCGTCCCGGACACTCTCGAAAATAGCGGCGAGATTGGTACGGGTTTCGGATTCCCGATCGATGGCCCGCTTGTACTTGAGGGCGGATCGCGCCACCTGCAGAAGGTCCTTTTTGACGACCGGTTTGGAAATGTAATCATAGGCCCCCAGACGAACGGCCTCGCTGGCCGTCTCCACATTGGGAAAACCGGTCACCATGATCACCGGGGTGTTTTGATCGCGCTCCCGAAGGATGCGCAGCAGCTCGATGCCACTATGCCCGCCAAGCACGATGTCAGAAAATATCAGGTCAAATTTCCCGTTTCGCAATTGTCCCAGTGCTTCCTCGAAATCGGCCGCGGTGGAGACCCGGTATCCCTCCGCACTGAGAAAGCGTTCAAAGCTGAAGCGCAGGCACTTTTCATCATCGACAACAAGAATTCTTCCGGAAACTTCGACATCAGTGTTCATGGTTTTCCTCGGGTGCTGTGGGAAAAATCAGGGTAACGGTCGTAAAGTGCCCCTCACGGCTATCGATAAGGATTTCGCCCTGATGATCCTTGACGATGCCATGGCTTATGCTGAGTCCAAGCCCGGTTCCCTCCCCGGCTGGTTTGCTGGTGAAAAAAGGGGCAAGGACCTTGTGCCTTACGCCTTCGGGGATACCGATGCCGCGATCGTGAAAATCTATCCGCACCGACGGAACGTCCTGATTCTCGCAGGGACTGGCCTTGATGCTCAGGATCTTGTCGGGGGCAACAGCGGGATACTTCTTGTTCAGTGCATAGCGGGCATTGCTCAGCAGATTCAGGATCACCTGCTGGATTTCCTGGGCATGGGCAATGATCTCGGGCAGGTCGGCCGGCACGTCGAGCTGCAGCCGGATGCCGTCCTTGCGCAGCTGGGATTCGGTCAATGCCAGCGAACATGCCAGGGCATCCCACAAGTTCATGCGGTCCTTATGCTCCTTGCGGGTCCGCGCAAAAGCCAGGAGGTTGCGTACAATGTTGGCAATCCGCTCCCCCTCGTCGATGATACCCTTGAGAATCTCATGATCCTCCCGTGCGATATCGAGACTGTCGGCCAGCAGCTGGGCATAGTTGATGATACCGTTAATAGGATTGTTGATTTCATGCGCGACCCCGGCAGCCAATTCGCCGAGGGATGCCAGCTGGCCGGTGCGCAGGGACTCCTCGCGCAGCCGGATCTGGCGGGTGATGTCGCTGGCATAACGGATCACCTGCACGGTGGTGCCGGTTTTGTCCTGGACCGGGAACACCCGCACCTCCCAGCTGCGGCCGTCCCGGGTTCTGAGCTCCTTTTTCTGCGGGGCACCGGTGCGAAAGCAGGACAGCACCGGGCACTGCTCCTCCGCGCAGCAATCGCTGTTCCATAAAGCGCAGCATTTTTGCCCCGGGATATCCTGCACAGCAAGCCCAAGAGCGTTGGCCATACCGCGATTGGTGCGCACTACGGTACGATCCGGCGCAATCAGAGCGATCGGGTCGGGTATGCCGTCGAGCAGCGCCTGATATTCGCGGAACAGACGCTTGAATTTTTTTTCGCTCTGTCGCAGTGCCTGTTCGGCGACGATGCGTTCGGAAATATCCACCGCCACGCCGCGCACTCCGATGATACGGTTTTTACGCACCACCGGTGAGGCTGAAATCATCACCTTGAACCGGAAGCCGTTGCGCGCTTCGATCAGACATTCGCTGGCATTGACCGTCTCGCCGGCAAGCACTTTTTGAAAGTCCCGCACCAGGCGTTCGCGTTCCGATCCGGCCATCAGGTCAAAGACGCTGATTCCTCGCGCCAGATCTTCGTCGCTGCATCCGGTCATCTCCAGCGTCACGCGATTGGCAAACGTCAGCCGCCCGACAATATCTGTCTCGAAAACCGACTGAGGCAGCAGATCAGCCGTATCGCGAAATCGCGACTCGCTTTCCCGCAGTTCTTCCTCCACCTTTTTGCGTTCGGTAATGTCCAGGCCGACAGCCTGAATTTCCACCACCTCCCCAACTCCCCAACGATGGCGGTATTGCTCCAGCGATACCAGAGGCAGCGGTCATCGCCCCGCGGAATCGAGGTTTCATGATAGAGGGTGCCGGGCTGGGCGATCAGAAGCCGTATGTGCTCCTCCATAGCGGTCCGCTCGCAGGCTGACATTCTTTCGACGATTTTTTGCCCCAGCAACTCCTCGGGACGTTTTTTGTACAAGCGGCAATAGGCCTCGTTGACATAGGTCAGGGTGGTGTCGGGAAGCCAGCGGCAAACGGCTTCGACCTGGGTCTGGACCAACGCCCGATAGCGCTCTTCGCTGCGGCGCAGCTCGTCCCCTGCGCGCCTGCGTTCGGTGACGTCGCGCAGGGCGGCGATCACCTTGACCCTGTTTCCCTGGTGCATCAGGGACAGGGACAGCTCGACATAAAACTCCTCCCCGTTATGGTGCAACGCGGGCAGTTCGACATTCTGGCCGAGAAGATCGGAAACGGGGTCTCCTGAAAAAAACCGGGCCAGTCTGCTGCGGTGACGGTCGCGAAAGCGTTCCGGCAGCAAACCATCGAGAGGTTTGCCAAGGATTTCTTCCTCGGCATAGCCGAACATCTTTTCGGCAGCGGGATTGAAAATGACGATGCAGCCCTTGTCATTGATGCCGATCACGGCATCGTTGATGACCCTGACCACGGCATGGTAGCGCCGTTCGCTCCAGTACAGGGCCTGCCGGATCAGCTTGAGAGATCGCAGGCGGGGCAGCACCAGCACCAGCAGAAGGACCTGCAAAAGCACAAACACCAGCCCTCCGAGCAGCAGCCGGGTGTGCTGGCCGATGGTCCGCGCCGGCCCGTCGATGATAACGCTGTCGCCGGGCAGGTCCTTGAGTGAAATCTTCCAGGATTGAAGAGCGGGGTAAAAAAACACATGGCGGGTTGCTGCGAACCCTTTGCCATCAACCGCCGGGGATTCCTTGAGCACCTGCCGGAGCAGAACATGCGCGGCGGCCTGTCCTTGAACGAAACCATCCACCACACTGCCGCCAATGACCCCTTCCGTCAGATAATTGGACCCCATGGTCAGAATTTTGAATTTGCCCGATTCAGCGAGAGTCGCAACCGCCGCCGGGATCGGCACGGTACTGCCATCGGGGCTCAGCAATCCCCCCAGGGTGGTGAGAATCACGGTTCCCTCGACTTTTTCCGCAAGCTTGCCACGCAACTTGTACAGGGAACGGTCGGCCACCAGTTCATAGGCTAAGCCGGGAAAATGTTTCGCCATTTCCGCCTTTACCTGCCTGGCGATAAAATTATGGGAAGGCCCGCCATCACCGACAAAGTAGAGCTTTTTCAGGCCGGGGTCGATGGCCTTGGCAATCCGCACGTTGCCCGCCACATCCTTGCGCTCGTAAACTCCGTCCAACAGGGCGGTTTTGCCTGGTTTGCCCGGCCAGAGGTTGCAGACGCCGCTGAACACCACGGGTACCCCGGGGAACAGTTCCTGCCGGTAGCGAAGCAGCAAAGACAGGGCGTTGTCATCGGTGACGTAAATGGCGTCGAGATGGTAGCCGAGAAATTTTTTTTTCAGATACTCGGCAAAAAAGGCGGCGTAATCCGGGGTGTACAGGTTGCGTTTGGTGTCCAGATATTCGGCAAAAAAGGAAATTTCCCGTTGTGGGGCGCGCTGCTTCAGGGTCCCGACAAATGCGGCATGCTGGTCACGGGTCCAGTCGTACTCGATATGATAGGAGTGCAGCATCAGGATGTTCAAATCGCCGGCTGAAGCTGCGGCGGGACAGCCTATGGCCGCTGCCAGCAGCAAAGCGCACCGGCATCGCCCCCTGAAGTGCCTGAAAACCATAGAAAAAACAAACCGCACCGCGTATTACCACTTTCTCCGAAAAAATCCCGCCGTCCTTTTGCACAAAGGCTCCGGGGAGGATCACAATGACTTTGCCGCAGCGATTGTTCACTGTTGGCCACTGTCCCCGGACTGGCAACCGGATCGGCGCGGAAAGCATCGGACCCGATGAATCAGGGCGGTTGTCGAACTGTCATGCTCCCGCAAATCCCCCTCGCCCTGCAACTCGGACAGAATAGTGTCTGCAAGTTTTTTGCCGAGTTCCACCCCCCACTGGTCAAAAGAATTGACTCCCCATAACACGCCCTGCACGTAAATCTTGTGCTCGTAAAGGGCGACCAGGCTCCCCAGGGTGCGTGGAGCCAGTTTGCCGAACATGAACAGATTACTGGGACGATTGCCGGGAAAAACCCGATGGGGCGCAAGACGTTCAATTTCCGCCGTACCCAGCCCCTCCTCCCGCAATTGTCGACGGACTTCGTCTTCGGTGCGACCGCGCATCAGTGCTTCGGCCTGGGCCAGGCAGTTGGCCAGCAGCATATCCTGATGTGCTCCCAGGGCGTAATGGCTGCACGCCGGCAACAGAAAATCGACAGGCACCAGCCGGCTCCCCTGGTGCAGCAACTGGAAAAAGGCATGCTGGCCGTTGGTGCCGGGTTCCCCCCAGACCACCGGTCCCGTATCCCAGCTAACGGCACGACCTTCGCAGGTAGTTGTTTTGCCGTTGCTTTCCATGTCGGCCTGCTGAAGGTAGGCAGGCAACCTCTGGAGATGCTGGGCGTAAGGCACGATGGCATGGCTGGCCGCACCGAAAAAATTGATATACCAGATCCCCAGCAGCGCCATGACAACCGGCAGGTTTTTTTCGAAGGGTGCACTGCGAAAATGTTCATCCACGGCATGCGCGCCGGCCAGCAGTTCCTCGAAGCGCTGCATGCCGACAGCCAGGGCGATGGACAGGCCGATGGCGGACCACAGGGAATAGCGCCCACCAACCCAGTCCCAGAAGGTGAACATGTTTTCCGGATCGATGCCGAAATCCCGCACCCGCTGCCGATGCGTGGAAATGGCCACGAAATGGCGCGCTACATGCTGTTGATCGCCGGCACACCGCAAAAACCAGTCTTTGGCGGCATGCGCGTTGGCCAGGGTTTCCTGGGTACCAAAGGTCTTGGAGGCAACGAGAAACAGCGTGGTTTCCGGTCGCAGCCCGGCCAGGGTATCGAGAAGGTCGGCCGGATCGATATTCGAGACGAAATGCACCTTCAGGCCGGAGTGGTGGTATGGGGTCAGGGCCTGGACAATCATGCGAGGGCCGAGATCCGATCCGCCGATGCCGATATTCACCACGTCACGGATCCGCTCGCCGGAAAAACCGCGCCATGCGCCGCTGTGCACCCCTTCGACGAAGCTTCGCATCTGCGTCAACACCGCGTTGACGGCCGGCATGACATCCTCGCCATCGACCTTCATGGGGCGGTTGGACCGATTGCGCAGCGCCACGTGCAGAGCCGCGCGCCCTTCAGTGCAGTTGACCGCCTCTCCGGCGAACATGCCTTCGATACGGTCCGCGAGTCCACACTCCCGCGCCAGATCGCATAACAGTTCGAGGGTCTGATCGGTGATGCGATTTTTGGAGAAATCGAACAGCAGATCCTCGAACTGCAGCGAAAAACGCTGCATCCGCCGATCGTCGCGGTCAAAAAGATCGCGCATGTGGCTACCGGAAACCTGCCGGTGATGTTCCTGCAAGCGTTGCCATGCCCTGGTCTGGGTCAGCACGGTACCTCCTGTGTCCAAAGTTGATCGGTTTTGCCGCGCAAGGCGTTTCGGCTCGAACCTTCGGCGCATGCCGTTTCGGTTTATCCTTTTGCAGACGATGCCGTCACCTGCTTTCGCCCCAATGAAAACACAAAAAAGGCCGATTTCCAGTCACTGCGAAAATCGGCCCGCGGTTTTATCTTTTTTCCGGTCCTCCCGGTGGCTCCTCCTCGACCAGCTTCCAGGCTTCAGCCACCAGGGCATCGGCCAGCTCGCCTTGGGGAACCTTGCGCAGCACTTTACCACGCCGGAAAAGGATCCCCTGTCCCTTGCCTCCGGCAATGCCGAGATCGGCTTCGCGGGCCTCGCCGGGACCATTGACAACACACCCCATGACCGCCACGGTAATAGCCAGCGGCAGGTCCTTCAGTCGTTGTTCGACTTCTTCCGCCACCGAAATCAGATCGATCTGACACCGCCCGCAGGTGGGGCAGCTGACAAATACCGGGCCGCGCTGCCGCAGCTGGAGGGACTTGAGTATCTCCCAGCCGACGCGCACCTCTTCCACCGGATCACCGGTCAGGGATACGCGCAGGGTATCGCCGATACCGTCGTACAGCAGCGCGCCGAGGCCCACTGCGCTTTTAATGGTTCCGGCCCAGGTGGTGCCGGCTTCGGTGATGCCGATATGCAGAGGATAATCGACCTGCACGGCCAGCAGGCGGTAAGCCTCCACCGTGCGCCGGATATCCGATGCCTTGAGGCTGACCTTGATTTCCCCGTAACCGAGATCTTCCAGAATGCGAATATGTCCCAGAGCGCTTTCCACCATTGCCTCGGCGGTAGGATGACCGTAGCGCTCCAGCAGATCCTTTTCCAGAGAGCCGGCATTGACGCCGATACGAATCGGCACACGGCGCTCGGCGCAGGCCCTGACCACTTCCTCGACCTTCCAGCGCGCTCCGATGTTGCCAGGATTGAGACGCAAACCATCGACGCCTCCCTGCAGGGCCATCATGGCCAGCCGATAATCAAAATGGATATCGGCAATCATCGGCATGGCGCAATCGGCACGGATGGCGGCCAGCGCCAGCGCGGCCTGTTCGTCGGGAACCGCACAGCGCACAATCTCGCAGCCTGCCGCGGCCAGCCTTTCAATCTGCGCCAGGGTCGCGGCAACATCGCTTGTCGGGGTACTGCACATCGACTGAACGGAAACCGGTGCGTCGCCGCCAATGGCGACACTGCCCAGTTGCATCGGCCGGGAAATTCGTCTCATAGGTTCTGCTCCTGGAAAAACGGTATCGGATGGCATCCGGCTGGCTGTTAAAAACCGGCCAGCGGAACCCAAAAAGAAGTGCCCGGAAGCATCGGAGGACAAGCCAGCGCCGGCAGCAACACCGGGTCGCCGCCAGCGAGTTTACGACCCGCCATCAGTGAAGTCAAGCCGCCAAAAGAGACGTTGACAGCGGTGTGGTTACGATTTAAGGTGCCGTCACACTAGATACAAGCATTCTGAAAGCAGGTAAACCATGTCCAGACAAACGGAAAATCAGCCGGCCGCGGGCCGTCAGAGAAGAAAGACTTCCTGCGGGCTCGTTGAAATCGACATCGAGCGTCTCAACAGCGACGGCCTCGGCGTCGCCCGGCGCCAGGGCAAGGAAGTGCTGGTAGCGGGCGCCCTTCCGGGCGAGCGGGTCGCCATAAGCATCGAACATGAAGGCCAGCGCCGTGAGGTCGGCCGCCTGCAACGCATTCTCGAGCCGAGCCCGATGCGTCGGCCATCGCCGTGCAAATCCCTGAGCGCATGCCAGGGATGCTCTCTGATGTCCATGCACTATCCGCAACAGTTGCGGTTCAAGCAGGATAAAGTTCAGGAAGCCTTCGGCAGGGTCCCCGAGCTGAAGGATGTCGCAATCCAGCCGGTGCTCGGTGCCGACCAACCGCTCGGTTATCGCACCAGCGTCAAGCTGGCTCTCGGCCGGCACAAGGGCCGCATCGTCATCGGACTGTACCGGCGCGGCAGCCATGATGTGGTGGACACAGGCGCCTGCCCGCTGCATCATCCCCTGATCAACCGCATTGTCGAAGTGGTGCGGGATGAAATTGCCCGTCAGGATATCTATCTTTACAACCCTGTCAGCCGGCGCGGCCTGTTGCGCTATCTGCTGATCAAGGTCAGTCCCGCAAACGGCAAGGCAATGGTAACCTTCGTAACCTCTCAAAAGGACTTCAAACGCATTCCGATCCTTGCCAAGTGGGTGATGCGCAAGGTTCCGCAAATCGTATCCGTGCAACAGAACGTGAATGCCTCCGGCGGCAACGTCATCCTGGGACGGGAAACCCTGCGCATGATCGGGCAGCCCGATCTGTTCGACCAGGTTGGCGACATCCGTCTGCGCATATCCCCGACCTCCTTTTTCCAGGTCAACCATGCGCAGGCCGCGCGCATTTATTCCCTGGTGCGACAGTGGGCGGCCCTGCGGGATAACGAATACGCCCTCGACCTTTACTGCGGCATCGGAGGCATCGCCCTGCATCTGGCCCGGGATGCCGGACAGGTCGTCGGCATTGAAATGGTCGAGGAAGCCGTCCGCAACGCCCAGCAGAATGCCGTACTGAACCAGCTCGGCAACTGCCGCTTCCTGGCCGGCGATACGGCCCATTTGCTGGAGGACCTGGCCACCAGCATCCCGCAACCGGCGGTCGCCGTTCTCAACCCCCCGCGCGGCGGCTGTCAGACCGAAGTGCTGCAGGCCGTTGCCAGCCTGCAACCCAGGGTCATGATCTACGTTTCGTGCAACCCGGAGACCCTCGCCCGGGACCTTGCCGAGCTGATACGGCTTGGTTACCGCTGTGACGCGGTACAGCCCGTCGACATGTTTCCCCAGACCGCGCATATCGAAACCGTGGTCCGCCTGAGCCGCGGGGGCCATTCACAAAAATAAAAGGGCCAAAAGGCTCCGTGCATTGCCGGCGGAGCCCTTTGGCCCTTTTTAAAAGCAAAAAAGGTTAAAAGCAAAAAAGCCGTTACAGCTTGATCACATTGCTGGCCTGGGGGCCTTTCTGGCTTTCGACAACATCAAACTGGACCTGCTGACCCTGGGAGAGGCTTTTAAAGCCTTCGGCCTGAATAACGGAAAAATGCACGAAAACATCCGGACCGTTTTTCTGTTCGATAAAGCCGAATCCCTTGGCATCATTGAACCACTTCACCACACCTTGAGCCATTGTCGTCTCTCCTTTGATCTAGCGCTTGCGCAGTCTCTCGCCAGATTCCGCCGGCATCGCCACGGAACCGTCATGCCTGCCGCCAGGCCAACCTCACGCAATGGGCAGCATGACCTGAATTTTATTAATACGACTTCACTAACATAACCCCTGCGCAAAATCAAGCTCCCTTTTACCCGCAGGCGGGGCCGCCGAAAATACCGCGGGCACCTCAGGACAGGCGCACCAGCAAGCCGTCGAGAAACCGCGCATCCAGCCTTTCGGGCAGCAACGGGCAAAGAGTATCGTTCCAGCAATGCAGACAGGCTTCCACGAAAGGCCATGCATCCGGCTCCATTTTGCCGATCCAGGTTCGGATCTCCTCCCGCAAAACATTGTTCAAAGTCTTGTCCTTGCACACCTGATAGTGCAGGCCAGCGAGTTCCCTGGCGGGAAGCGGCGTTATGTCAAAGGGCCGTCCCGACAACCGATTGGCCACGGCGGTAAGGAAGAAGTGCCGTAAACCGACCCCCTGAAACTGATCCGGCTGGCAGCCACAAAGGTCGAGGTCATCAGGCGCAGGCAAGCGGAAAGGAAAATGCTCCTCGAACAGACGGCGCGCCGCTTCGATGCTGGCCAGAGTCTCTGCCACACGCTCCACATCGGACAGATCGCGGAAAGATCGTGTCCCTCCCGCGCCAGGAGTATCGAGTGCCAGAGGGTAGAGGGGACGCACCGCTGAAAGAGCCTCCGACAGCATTGCCCATACACCATCCAGCCAGGGGCCGAGGGAGGATGAGCGCAAACGGCGGGCCCGCTGCTGCAAGGACAGCGTGAGGCTGTAACCCAGCTGAAAAAGCGGCTGCAGATAAGAATTTTCGAGAAGTTGGGCCGCCCGCTCCGCATCGTTGTGGCAGAGGTGTTCAAGCGCCAGGTTGAGATAGCCGTAAACCTTGTCCATGGCCGTTTTCAAGGCATCCCGATCACCGCAATCAATTCTGTCGGCCACCATCATCTTGTTGGCCAGATAGACAAGATCCCAACCGGTTGCCGCGCCGATCCCCATGGACAAAACCCGGCCCAGCAAATCCCCGCGCCGCACTATACTTAAAGCAAACCCTGGCGCCGGAGCTGTCCCGTCCACGGTTGCATGGCGGCGATAACTGGCCGCCTCGAAGGTAGCCGGATCAAGGGGAGCGTAAATTTCGGCCGCCTGCAGCGCGTCGGGAAAGCCGAGATCCTGCAGACGCTCACAGCGCCCCTGGTAAGCATTTTCCTCCAGACTGGAAAGCAGCTCCCAGCGCAGGGCCTCCATCAGATGCATGTAAAAGGCCGAGTCGAGTCGATAAAGACAATCAAGAATGCTGGACACCAGGCGCGCGTACTTCTGCTGCAGGAAGTCCACTTCGTAGCTACCGACACATTTGGACAGGTCCGGCGGATTGTCTTCATCGTGAAATGCTTCCGGCCCTCGCAGCACACGCACGAATTTTGCCATAATCAGTACCAGCAATTCAAAATCGATTGCAGCAGCGGCCGTCAGTACGGCTTCCTCGCCTTCGGTCATGGCAAGCGCCAGCCATTGCAAGGCCTCGGGAGCGTCGATGCGATCGCCTTTCCAGCAGTCGAGATCGATAAACGCCGTCAGCTGTTCTCCGGATGACATGGCCACAAGCTCGGGAACCTCGTCGCGCCCCAACTCCTTGATGGTCAAAAACAGATCCTGTGACGCCAGCGAATGTGTCAGGTCGCGACCATCCGCCGCATCGAGAATCATGCGATAACGCATGGAAGCGTCGGCAAGGCGCAGTTGTTCCCGCTGCTGCTCAAGCGACAACGCATGAAAAGCCTGCCCATGCAAATGCAACGCGGAAGACTCGCCCGGTGCCAGATCCTTTTTCCCACCGGCGGGGGGGTGTTTTATGGTCATAAAAACTCCTTGTAACCTGGTTTTCATCCGGAAACAGCACTGAATTCATCCGGAAATGGCGATCAATTTAATGCAGCCCCAGGCTGCGGTCAAGAGATAGAAGGCATGGCAATCCTGGCGCAACCACACCAGGAAACCCCTTGTTGTGTACTCCACCGAAACGCACAACGAAACCTGAACGGATGAACATTTCACTTTCCGGACGCATGGCTTTGATGATATCCTGAGTGCGGTTTACTTGCGCTTGTGCCGCGTCGGACCATCCGCACTGCAGGGATTTTGTCATCCGGGGGAGCCTGACGGCAGTTTCCCATTGAAGGTGCTTGGATTTTCACCGAGTTTCATCCTTGAATTAAAAGCACGAAATGTTAATATGTTGAAATCATTCCATTCATCGTTTCGCGGATTACTTTCCCGTTGCCTGACATCGGGAGGGCTTCTATGAAAAAAACGTTTCTCTACACTCTTTCGGGCCTTCTGTGCGCGGCCCTGCTCTGCTTGCCGCCCCTGTCCGGCCTCGCGGCTGCCCGCGCCAGAAAAACCTTTACCGTCAGTCCCATGCTTGGAGGGTATATATTCGAAGGCGACCAGCCTTATGACGATGCGCTGACCTACAGCCTCGGCTTGGGCTACAACCTGACGAACAGCTGGAGCACCGAGTTTGTGCTCAACTATTTTAACGCCGACCTCGGCCATGATCAAAGCGGCAATGCCGACGGGCTGGCATATCGCCTCGACGCTCTGTACCATTTCATGCCGGAAAGCAGCCTCGTGCCTTATCTTGCCGGAGGCCTTGGCGGCACGACTCTCAATCCGGACCACGGCGGCAGCGAAACCGATTTTCTGCTCAACTACGGCATCGGCCTGAAATATTTCTTTACCGACAGCCTGGCGCTACGGGGCGACCTGCGCCATGTGTTCGCCTTTGGCGACCCGGAAAACAACTTCATCTATTCAGCCGGACTTACCTACCTGTTCGGCAATCAGCAGAAGCCCCCGGTGAGAACCACGCCCAAGGACAGCGACAAAGACGGCGTCATCGATGCCAATGACGCCTGCCCCGACACCCCCCTGGGGGTGCCGGTCGACAGGCTCGGCTGCCCCCTGGACGGCGACGCTGACGGGGTCCCCGATTACCGCGACAAATGCCCCAGGACCCCAAGATCGGCCAGCGTCAACCGGCAGGGCTGCCCATCGGACAAAGATGGCGACGGCGTGCCCGATTCCCTCGACAGATGCCCCGGAACGCCGCAGGGATTGCCCGTCGATGAAAAAGGATGCAGCGCCGACAGCGACGGCGATGGCATCGCCGATGCCAACGATAGATGCCCCGGCACCACGACTGGCCTGATGGTCGACAAACACGGCTGCGCCGCCTCCATGACGCTGGCCATCGAGTTCGAAACCGGCAAAGCCGACATCGCGCCCCGTTACCATGCCGAACTCAAACGCGGCGCCGCATTTATCCGCAAGCACCCCGGTGCGCGCATCCTCATCGCCGGGCACACGGATTCGCGCGCCTCGGCGGCCTACAATCTCACCCTGTCGCAGCGCCGCGCCGACAGCGTACGCAAATACCTGATTGAAAAGTTCAGTGTCCAGCCCTCTCGCCTCGTTGCCAGGGGCTTCGGTGAAAGCCTTCCTGTCGCCGACAACGCCACCGCCAGGGGACGACAACGCAACCGGCGGGTCGAGCTGAGCGTTTACGCAACGACCAAAAAGTAATTCGACCCTTCGGGTTACATGCACTCGCCAGGTATGGCCTGCCCGGCTCTGGGCACCCAGCATTTGCGACAAACAACAGGAACCGGACGGTTCACCCCGCAAGGCTGATATCGATATCGGCCCACACGGGGCAATGATCGGACGGTTTGTCCATGGCGCGGATCTCGTAATCGATGCCGGCGGCACTGCATTTCTCGATCAAACCGCCACCGGCGAGAACCAGATCGATGCGTAACCCCCGTCGCGGATCTCTTTCAAAACCGCGGCTGCGGTAATCGAACCAGCTGAAACAATCCGTCAGCGAGCCATGACAGCTGCGAAAGGTATCAGCCAGCCCAAGGTCGAGCAGGCGCTGCAACCAATCCCGCTCTTCAGGCAGGAAGCTGCATTTACCGGTGCGCAGCCAGCGCCGGACGTTATCCTCGCCGATGCCCACATCAGCATCCGCCGGCGCAACATTGGCGTCTCCCATGAGAATCAGCGCATCGCGCGCTTCAAACCTGTCGTGCAGATACTGGTACAGCTCAAGATAGAATCGCTGCTTGGCAGTGAACTTGACAGCGTTGTGGCGCGACTCTCCCTGGGGAAAATAGGCGCTGAACACCCACACCGGAGCACCGCCACCCGTGTCATAGGCGGCACCGACAAGGCGTCGCTGGCTGTCAGCGGCATCGCCCGGCAAACCCTTGACTACTTCGACCGGAACCTGACGGGACATCAGGGCAACGCCGTAATGGCTCTTCTGCCCATGATATGTTACGTGATAACCCATTTCGCGGATGGCCTCGACGGGGAAATCCCCGTCCGGCACCTTGGTTTCCTGCAGGCCGATAATATCGGGCGCATGTTTTTCGATCACGGCCTGCAACTGGTGAAGGCGGGCGCGAATTCCGTTGACATTGAACGAAACAATTTTCATTTTTCATATCCCTTCAAGCGCCTGCCTTCTCCCAACGCGGAATCCGCCTTGTCCGGCGGCATGCCTCAATAATCGATGAGCAACGCCAGAAAATCCTCGCCATAGCGCTCCAGCTTGCGTTGACCGACACCGTTGACGCTCAGCAACCCTGCCGCATCCCGCGGCCGTCTGGCGGCCATTTCCGCAAGCGTGGCATCCGAAAACACGACGAAAGGGGGCACCTGCTCACGATCGGCCAGCCGCTTGCGCAATGTGCGCAAGGCTTCAAACAAGCCTTCATCGTAGGACCAGCCCGCGGCATTGCGCGGTGCGGCACTGCGGACCGCACGCACCCTGATTCGCGGCCTGGCCAACCGCAGCGAGGTCTCTCCGCGCAGCAACGGCCGTGCTTTTTCAGTCAAACGCAATATGGAGTAATTGCCTACGTCCTGATACAGGTAACCGTGATGCACCAACTGCCGCAGCAGGCTGCCCCAAACGTCCCGGCTGACATCGGCGCCGATGCCGTAGGTCGACAGCCGGTCGTGCCCAAGTCGCTTGATACGATCGCTGTCGGCACCGCGCAGCACGTCGATAACATGCCCGGCACCAAAACGCTGCCCGACGCGGTACACACAGGACAGGGCTTTGCGCGCGTCCTCGGTGGCGTCGTAGGATTCCGGGGGCTGAAGACAAATATCACAGTTGCCGCAATCTTCCGTCGTCTGCTCCCCGAAATACCCCAGCAGCACGCGGCGCCGGCAGGTAAGCGCTTCGGCGAACGCCGCCATGGCGTTGAGCTTGTGCAGTTCGATGCGGTTCTGTTCCTCGTTGCCGCCTTTTTCGATCAGGCCCCGGCACAATGCCACATCCCCGTAACCAAACAACAGCAGAGCCTCCGCCGGCAGGCCATCGCGCCCGGCGCGCCCGGTTTCCTGATAATAGCCTTCGATATTCTTGGGCATGTCGTAATGCACCACGAAGCGAACATTCGATTTGTCGATACCCATGCCAAACGCCACCGTTGCCACCACAACCTGCAGTTCGTCCCGCAGGAACAGCTCCTGCACACGGTTTCTTTCGCCATCCGCCAGGCCGGCATGATATGGCGCTGCCGAGATCCCCGCATCGCATAAACGGGTGGCCACTTCCTCCACCCGCTTGCGGCTCAGCGCGTAGACAATTCCGGCCTCACCGCCGTGCGCGGCAAGAAAGGTCGCCAGTTGCCGGGCCGGCTGGTGCTTTTCCAGCACCGTATATCGAATGTTGGGACGATCGAAGCTGGTGATGAAGCTATCCTCACGGGACAGCCCGAGACCCGCCAGGATATCCTGGCGGGTCTGTGCATCGGCAGTCGCGGTCAGGGCGACGAGAGGAACCTCGGGAAAATGCCGGCGCAGCTGGCCCAGTTGAATATACTCCGGCCTGAAATCGTGCCCCCACTGGGAAATGCAATGCGCCTCGTCGACGGCGAACAGCGCGACATCGATATCCGCCAGTCTCTCCAGAAAACCGGACCCCATCAGGCGCTCCGGGGCGATATACAACAGTTCGAGGCGCCCCCCGTGCAGATCGGCCAGCACCCGGCGGGCCTCCGCGGAGGCAAGGGAGGAGTTGTAGTAGGCGGCGCGGACACCATTAACGCGCAACGCATCGACCTGATCTTTCATCAGGGATATCAGCGGCGACACGACAATGGCGACCCCCTTGCGCATCAACGCCGGCAGCTGGTAGCAGAGAGACTTCCCTCCGCCGGTCGGCATCAGCACAAAGGCATCCCGACCGGCAACGAGCCGGCGGATGATCTCTTCCTGCAGGGGGCGAAAGGACTGAAAACCGAAAACGCGCCTCAAAATATCCAGCGGATCGGGGTACATGGCAAACCTTTGATTTATGAAGTAAGTTCCTTTGTGCAGTGAGCAGGCCGGCCGCTCGTCGTCCAATGCAGGCGCTACGGCATCAGGCGCCGCCGGTTCTTTTTTCAGCCACCAGCAAAAAGGGGGCATGGCAACGGTTGATGTTGCGAAGATTCAGCCCCACCCACCGATGGGGATCGAGGCCGGCGAAAAAATCCTGTACGGCCCGGCTTTCCTCCTCGCCGCCACCATGACCCGGATAAGCGGTCACGACCAGGCGCCCGCCGGCCGCCAGGCATGCTGCCGCCGCTTGCAGGGCCGCCAAGGTGGTTTCCCGGCGGGTCACCAAAGCGTGGTCTCCGCCCGGCAAATAGCCGAGATTGGCAACCACGGCCAGCGGTTCTTCCCGCAATACCGAGGACAGGCGCGAGTGGCAGCCTTCCACCAGAAACACACCGGCCGATGCCCTTTCAACAAGCGTGGCAGGGGTCTGACAGGCCACAAACGCCCCCGCGCTACGTAACCGCCTGGCGGTATTTTCCAGCGCCCGCTTTTGCAGGTCGAATGCCACGACCGTTCCCCCGGGGCCCACTTTTTGCCAGAGATACAGGGTGTCGTGTCCATTGCCGGCGGTAAGATCAACGGCCAACCCGCCCGCAACCAGCGCGGGCTGCAGCAGCAGCCGTGCCCAGCGGGTCATTTCCGTAAATTGTTTTAAAGCGGATTCCATGCTTTTCGCCTTTTCACGTTTCCCTGGCAACCAGACAGGGGCCATTATGGGGCGGCGCCCCCTCCCTGTCAACTCGCTCGGCCCCGACGGCTTTTTCGGCAGGACTTCCCGCACACCGGGCTTGAACCCGAAGCCGGAATCTGTTATAAAATTAGCACTCACAACCTTGGAGTGCTAACAATTGTTCCTGCCTTTCAGGAGATGGATAGCATGAGTAATTTGTCGCTGCCGATCCCTTCAGACAACCTGTCTCTCTATATCGCCCAGATCCGCCAGTTCGATCTGCTGTCCCGGGACGAGGAGTTCCGTCTGGCCTGCGCCTATCGCAAGAATGAGGACATCCAAGCCGCCCAGCGCCTGATTTGCGCCAATCTGCGTTTCGTGGTCAAAATCGCCCACGAATATCGCGGCTACGGACTGAAGCTGCTGGACCTCATCCAGGAAGGCAATATCGGCCTGATGAAAGCCCTGAAGAAATATGAACCGGAACGCGGCCTGCGCTTTATCACCTATGCTGTCTGGTGGATCAGAGCCTACATCCACAACTTCATCATCCGCAACTGGTCGCTGGTCAAAATCGGCACCACCCAGGCACAGAAGAAGCTGTTCTTCAAGCTCAACCAGGCGCGCAGCGCCATACGACGCCTGACCGGCAATGAGGACACTCAAACCATTGCCGAACAGCTCAACGTCCGCGATGAGGAGGTCGAGGAGATGGGCCGCCGCATGGCCGGCCGCGACACCTCCCTGGATGTCAACCTGGTGGAGGGCGAAGATTTCAGCCTGCTCGACGCCCTGGCGGACGATCGGGAAAACCAGGAGGAACAGCTCATCAGATATCAGGAAAACCGCCTCGCAAAGTCCCGGGTACATAACGCCATGGAACTGTTGAACGAAAGGGAACGGCGCATCGTGAAGGAGCGTATCCTCAAGGATGAACCAAGCACCCTGCAGGCACTGGCGGACGACTACGGCATCAGCCGCGAGAGAGTCCGGCAACTGGAAAAAAATGCCCTCGAAAAAATCCGCAAAGCCTTGACGGCAACCGCCCAATGTCTGCAGACCGAGTGAAGGCAATGGTAGCCCGGCAGTCTGGCTTGCCCTGCTGCACGATTGACAAATACGGGCAAATCCCTTACCTTTAGCGGGTTTGATAGCCTGTCAGAAACATCAGGCATCACGCGGGCCATGCCAGGGATACGGCGTCCCGATTTTTAACGCTTGCATATCCACCCCGTATCCCTGTCGTGTCGCGCATTCTATCCCCCGACAGCCCTTAAGGCGGAGGACAACACCCATGAAGTCGCTTATCTTCTCCCTGTCCGCCCTGTGCCTGCTGGCAGCCTGCTCGACGGCCAAGCTGCCCGAACCGCAGACCGCCGAAGAATATTTCCTTCGCGGAGAGCAGGCTTTTGCCGGCAAGGAATATACGGCTGCCATCGAGGCCTATCAAAAGGCCATGGAAATTTACGAAACAGCAGAACTGAACCGGCGCGCCGAACTACGCATAGCCGATGCCCACTTCGCCAGCAAGGACTATGTCGAGGCGTCGGCCGGATACGAAAATTATCTGAAGCGCCACCCCGGAACAGAGCAATCGGCCCGTGTCATGTTCCAGCTTGGAGAATCCTACTTCAACCAGATTCTGGCCATCGACCGCGACCAGACGGCCACACGCAACGCATTGATAACCTTTGAAAGCCTTATCAAGCTATACCCGACGGCTCCCGAAAGCGCTACCGCTCCCGAACGGATCAAGGCCTGTCGCAATCACCTGGCGGCCAACCAGCTGTATATCGGCCTGTTTTACTACAAGACCGACGAGCACCGGGCCGCCATCGGCAGATTCAGCCAGACGCTGGACACCTTCCCCGACAGCCCGGACAAGGACCAGGTCTACTACTACCTGGGGAGCACTTTTCTGAAAAACGGCCACCCCAACCTTGCCGTCACGACTTTCGAACAGCTTATCGCCGAATTTCCGCGCAGCCCCCTGGCTGTGAAGGCGAAAGCCATTTTGCGCGAAAAATTCTGAGAACCGCCGCCCGCTGTCCATCAGGCCAACGCCGCGGCCAAGGCTACCGGAACAGGGCAAATCCCGCCGGCATTGAAGCTTCCACCATGACCAACCCAACGGGCCGGCCAGCATTGCCGGTCCGTTGCAGCGTGGGCCTGCGCCGACACGCCGGCAAAGGCCTTTTATGAAGGAGCCAACCATGTCCATTCTGGATGATCGCATCGCTTGCCCGCATCTGCGCGAGCGCATCAAAACCACCCGGGAAGTCCTGCCGTACTTCAAAGATGGCATGACCCTCGGCTGGTCCGGGTTCACCCCCGTGGGCTACCCCAAGGCCATTCCCAAGGCGCTGGCGGACCATGTCGAAAAAAACGGCCTGCAGGGAAAAATGCGTTTCAACCTGCTTATCGGAGCATCCGTCGGCACCGAAACCGAGGACCGCTGGGCTTCTTTGGACATGATCGCCAGACGCTGGCCCTACCAGAGCGGCAAAAACATCCAGAAAGGGATCAACTCCGGCCGCATCCGCATGCAGGACAAACACCTGTCCATGTTCGCGCAGGATCTGCTCTACGGTTTTTACACCAAGGATTTCGGTGGCAGCCTTGACCTGGGAATTGTCGAAGCAAGCGCCATCAAGGAAGACGGCAGCATCATTCTGGCCGGCTCGGTCGGCATCGCCGGGGAGATCATCCATACCGCAAAGCACCTGATTATCGAGCTGAACACCACCATCCCCTCCTATGAGGGCCTGCACGACATCGTCCTGCCCGAACCGCCGCCCCACCGCCGACCGCACATGATCTGCAAGGTCAACGACCGTATCGGCACCACCTACGTCCCCTGCGACACCGACAAGATTCTCGCCATCGTGGAATCGCGGGAACCCGACAAAGGCCGCGCGCTGGGCGCCACCGACGAGATTTCCGAACGTATCGCCGGACATATCCTCGATTTCTTCCAGGCGGAAGTCAAGGCAGGACGGCTGCCCATCAACCTTTTGCCGCTGCAATCGGGAGTCGGCAACATCGCCAACGCCGTGGTTGGCGGACTGGTCAATGGACCCTTCTGCAACCTTTCGGTCTATACCGAAGTCCTGCAGGATACCATGCTCGACTTTTTCGACTCGGGCAAACTGGAGTATGCTTCGGCAACATCCCTGTCCTTCTCGGCGGAGGGATTTGAGCGGTTTTACAAAAAATGGGACGACTACACCCGCAGGATCGTGCTGCGACCCCAGCAGATCGCCAACAACCCCGAGATGATCCGGCGTTTGGGCGTCATCGCCATGAACACCCCCGTCGAGTTCGATATCTACGCCCACGCCAACTCGACCCTGGTCGGTGGCACGCGCATGATCAACGGCATCGGCGGTTCCGGCGACTTTTTACGCAACGCCTTTTTGTCGATCATGCACTCTCCCTCCGTACGCCCGACCAAAAGCGACCCCACGGGCATTACCTGCGTGGTGCCGATGGTACCCCACGTCGATCATACCGAACACGATCTCGATGTGCTGGTAACCGAACAAGGGCTGGCCGATCTGCGCGGCCTCTGCCCCCGCGATCGCGCACAGCTCATCATCAACAAATGCTCACATCCGGCCTATCGCCCCCTGCTGCAGGAGTATCTCGACCGGGCCACCCATGAATGCCTCGCCCGCGGCGCCGGCCACGAACCGCACCTGCTCGACCGGGTATTCCGCATGCAGCAGCATCTTGCGACCCACGGCAGCATGAAAATCGGCTCCTGGGACTGATCCCTTGCCGATTTTGTGATCAAGCGGAATGAAAAAAGCTCCTGGCCTTGCGGACAGGAGCTTTTTTCATAAGCATTCTATTTCGGGATCATTCATCTTCATCCGTGTGCTTGCTGCCACGGGGCAGCGCCACCAGCTCCGCGCCGGTAGCTTCCGCAATGGCTTTCATCTCACTCATGCGCAGATGCTTGCCGAACACCTTGAGGTTGAGATCCGCCACAGCCACCAGCACATAGCGGGGTTGCTTGGCACCATCGACGACCTTGCGACGCTCACGATAAAAAATCTTGCCACTCATAACTGTCTCCCTTCGTTGGTATACCGCACTCCGATAGCGGTAGATACATGATAGTTCATTGCTACCATAAATTGCAGGCAGACAGCAATAGCCAGCATCCGTTTTTCAGGCGCGAATGACGGTTCCGACCTTTTCGCCGCGCAGGGCCCTGGTTACATTGCCGGGCTTGTGGCCATTGACAATGCGTACTTCCTTGAGACTATTGGCATCGCGCAACAGATAGAGAAGCTTGCTTTCAAGAACCATATCTTCCATTTCCATGGCCAGCAGTTCGTCGACGGTAATATCCTCGATCAGTTCAGCATCGGGATTGACCGTCGGGTTCTCGGTAAACAAACCGTCGACATTTTTAACCAGGATGCAGCTTTTGGCACCGAGAACCTCCGCCATCAAAAACGCGCCCGTATCGGTCCGGTGTGGAGGGATCAAACCACTCTCCGGTGGATGTTCGAACAGGCCATAGGGCGGCGTGCCATGGGTTACGGGTAAAAAGCCGAGCTTAAGCAGCATGGGCAAATCGAGGATATCGTCGCTGTCCACGTGGGTCCCGCCCCATTTTGACAGCAGCAAAGCCACCATCTCCGCATTCTGTTCGCTGATTTTTCCGGCCAGCCTGGCCAGTACGCCGGTAGGCATGCCCAGGTCAATACCCACATCGAGAATGTGCCGTACCCGAACCCCGCCGCCGGTCACCACCAGCATCTTGTGATGACTGGCCTGCTCACCGACCTCTTCCAGCAGAGGCATAACCACCTTGCGACCGAAATCGATGGTACCGTGGCCACCAATTTTTACCACCTGCAGATCCGGAATCAATCGAAGCGGTTTTATGTCGGCATGCTTTTGCATGAGCCCCTTGCGAACCAGCGTCTCCCCCTGCAGTTTGTTATACACTTCGTGGCGACCTGCCATATCTCGTTTCCTCCTTCCAAATGTTTAATTGAAGTAAGTCTTTCCTGCCATCGCCAGGCAATCCTGCCGGCATCCTACTGAACATCGCGCCGCGTGCCGCCCGTATCAAGCCAGTTGAAACACGCGGTATCCGGACTATAACAAGGACCCGCTCAACCAACAATGCTATTCGACCTGCAACTTACCGGTTACTGAACAACTCATCCCTGACGGACGCGATTGGCAGGCAAAAATTACGACCTATGATGGACAGCATTTTTCAAGGCCTTGCCACACATGTCACACATGAGATCCTGAATAAGCACCGGAGCACCGCAGGGTGGATTGTTGGACTGGCCATAAAAAAAGCCAGCGCATCCAATATGCGCTGGCCAGTTGGCCGTAGGCAACGACCGGATACCAGGAGGAGGAGGAGAAAAGGCCACACTCGAAAAGTGGCCAGGGAGGATTAAGAGAAAACAGGCTCACGAAACGCACATCACAGCCTGGCAACTCCAGATGCTGCATATTATCACTTAATGTTTTTTTTGGTCAATTATTTTAAAAAAAATAATTCAAATAACTAATAGTTACCAGAAATAACGATAAATCCTGACTATCATCATTTTTTAAGCGGCCAAACCGTCCTTCCTCTGGTTACCACGCTATTGCCTCCTGAAAAACGCCATGCGATCCGGCAGGATTCCAAAATTACACAACCGCCTTAAAAATAACCCATAATTTTTGTTATAAAACGGCTTTATATCTGCTAAACCAGAGGCTCGAAAAAATATTCTGATTTATCAATATCTATTTCTTAAAATCGTGTTCTATTTTTAGTTTTTCCATAATGATTGCCCAAATCCATAAACCGTGTTATACTGTGTAAAAAACCGTCGATACTCAGCCGCATGTTTTCCGACGCACAATACAGCGAACCAACCGCCACAGGCTGTAAAAAGCCTCTAGAAATACTTCGTTTTCTCTCTTTTAGCAGAGCAGCAGTCCCCCATATGCCGGCCTGCTGTGAACAAAGCTGGGCGAGCAACATCGAGGACTGCTTTACAGGCCTCTGATTTTGCAAATAAGGCGCAAGCGTCTTTTCAGCCACCCGACTACAGAGCCGCATGAACTTCATGTCTCATCGCGCTCAGGGCAAACTTGCCCCACAGCCGCTGGCGAAAGCGGGATAGGAGGACACCATGGGTTACAGAAAATACATCACCCGCATTGACCAGATCCCCGAACTGGACAACCTGAACGAACAACAGAAACAGACGCTCAATTCGGTCGTCAAACGCTATGCGTTCCGCACCAACGAATATTATCAATCCCTTATCGACTGGGAAGATCCCGATGACCCCATCCGCAGGATCGTTATACCCAGCGCCGACGAACTGGAGCCCTGGGGCAAACTCGACGCCTCCGGCGAGTCCCGTTACGCCAGGGCGCCGGGACTCGAACACAAGTATGCCGACACGGCGGTGTTGCTCGTGAGTGACGTCTGCGGCGCCCTGTGCCGTTTCTGCTTTCGCAAGCGACTGTTCATGGACGACAACCAGGAAGTATCCCGAGACGTTTCCGCGGGTCTGGCCTACATACGCCGACACCCGGAAATCAACAACGTTCTCGTCACCGGCGGCGACCCGTTGCTGCTGTCAACCCGCCGCCTCACGGAAATCGTCGAGCAGCTTCGTGCCATCGACCATGTGCGCATCATCCGCATCGGCAGCAAAATGCCCGCCTTTAATCCGTTTCGGATTCTGGACGACCCCGACCTGTTGCGCATGTTCAAAACCCACAGCCGGCCAGATCGGCGCATTTATCTGATGGCGCAGTTCAACCATCCCCGGGAACTGACCGAGGAAGCACGTCGTGCCCTGGACATGGTCCAGCAAAGCGGAGTCTGCATAATGCACCAGACCCCGATGATTCGCGGTGTCAATGACGACCCCACGACCCTGGGCGAACTGTTCAATGAACTGTCCTACCTCGGCGTCGCCCCGTATTACCTTTTTCAATGCCGCCCCACCGAAGGTAACGCCGCTTATACCGTACCAATCGAAGAGGGCTACCAGATTTTCGCCGAAGCCCTGAAAACCTGCTCCGGGCTGGCGCGCCGCTGCCGCTACACCATGTCGCATGCCACCGGCAAGATCGAAGTGGCGGGATTGACCGCAGAGCGCATCTTCTTCCGCTTTCATCGCCCTGCCGACTCCGAACAGAGCCTTTCCAACCTGCTGGTCTGCGCCCGCAACCCCAAAGCCTGCTGGCTGGACGATTACGCGGAAGCAAAATCCCCCCTCCGGCTGGCAAGAAACTCATTTCACTGAAAACACCAGGGGCCGTCGGCTCAGAATCTGAATGATCGCCATACCCCGCGCCAGGAAAAAACCTGCGCGGGGTCGACTTTTTCTTGCAAAATGCCCTGCAATGCGTTGTAGAGATAAGGGCTGTTGTGGATACGGCCGGCAACAAAATCAACCAGGGCAGGAGAAAGAAACCACCTGCGGGTGCGGTTAAAATCCCCGTAGCGCAAACCGGCAAGCTGGCCCAAATAAACGGGCATACGCTGCAAACAGGTGACGTCCCCTCTGAGCAGGCAGCGATGCGCCAGCCTCGCGGCGAGGATTCCGCTCTGCATTGCCTTGCCGATGCCTTCTCCCGTATAAGGTGATGTCGTACCGACCATTTCCCCAATGCCAAGATAAGGCCCCCGGGCCATCGGCAGGACTTGTCTCCAGCCGCTGCGCAGAAGCGCCCCCTGCCATGGAGTTTCAACCTGCCCTTGCGCAAGCAGGCGCCGGGTCAGAGGGAAATCCCGCAAAAAGGATGCGAATACCCTTTTGAGATTAATGCGCTTGTTGCGCCTCCCCTGCATGAACAGGCCGCAACCAACATTGAACAGTCCCTGCCCCACGGGGAAAATCCAGGCATAACCCGGCAGAACCGCTGCTTCGCAAGCAATCACCAGTTGATCGAGGGGCAGCGACGAACGCACATAGCAGCGCAGAGCCGCGCCGGTCAATGCCGCGGCCGTCCCCAACCCGGCCTGCCGCGCCAAATCCAGCCGGGTGCCGGTGGCCAGCAGACAACAAGCGGCGGCATGACGCCGCCCCCCCTCTCGAAACACGACCTCGGCGGCACCGTCGGGCCTGTGTCCCAACAACCGCACGGTACCGCGCACAAAAGTCACCCCTGCGGCCGCCGCTCTGCGCACGAGCAAGGCATCATAGATTTCACGCCGCACCGTGAGGTAGTCTGCAGGCATATCGATGCGCACCCGGGACGGGCTGAAAATACTCAGGCTGGCGCAGCGATGTCCGACGGCTTCAACCTCCTCGCACATCCCGAAACGCCGCAAAAGACGCATCGCTGCCGGTGTCAAGCCGTCTCCGCAGACCTTTTCCCGGGGAAACCACTGCCGGTCGCAAAGCAAAACCCGATGCCCAAGGGAGGCGAGTTCCATGGCGGCGACGCTACCGCCGGGACCGCCTCCGACAACAATCACGTCCCAGTGGCCGTCGGGCAGGTCTTCAACCGCTAACTGTCCGACAGAAAACCTTCCCTGCAAAAAAGCGTCTGCTTCGTTCGCCATGCCCCTCCCCTTGCCTGGACCTCTGGCGGATGCCTTCGGTATGCTGCAAGCATACGGGAAAAATGGCCGGATTGCCTCGAAAAGAGAAAAAAAGTCGCTTGCGTCCCGGTTGCGATCGCAAACGACTGTAGCAGAATTTATTCGTTGCCCGGAGCCATCACGCAGAGGGATTCCAGCCACGATCGCAACGGCAAAACCCGATGCAACCCGCCCGGCACCAGGCCAAACCCTGGTGCCGATTACCGGAGATAAAACTTCACCGGTATTTCAATCGCCCTCATTTCACTCGGATCGAGAGGGAATCGGGGATAGGGAGCGCCCCGTGAAACGGCACGAACCGCAGCATCGTCCAACTGCCGGTAGCCCGAACTTCGGCTGACTACCGGTTCGGCGACCAGTTCTCCTGAAGGAGTCAGCCGGAAGGAGACAACCGCGGTGCCTTCCTGGCGTCGCTGCTGCGCCATCTGCGGATAACGTTTTGCCGCGTCGACCCTGGCCCTGATGGCCTGCAGATATCCGGCCAGAGCCGAGCCGGAGCCGCCCCCCCTGCGTCCCCGACCGCCTCCGGCCAAACCGGCACCGCCACCTCCGGAACCGGAGGCCGAACCAGCTCCGCCATCACCGCCCCCGCCAACTCCGGTCGTCATTGCGACGCTGGGGGGGCCGGGCAAAGCGCCGACTTCCGCTGGTGGAAAATCGCCATCGGCTACCGGAAGGGATGGAGCCGGCGCCTGAGCAGGCATGGCCACGACAGGAGCCGGCCTGGGTAATTTGCGCGGAGCCGCAGCGGGGGTCGGTATAGATGCGAGACTGGGCATTTCCGGCCCGGCAGCAGGCAAAGGGGCGGCAACGTCCGGAGGCATGATCGGCATCGCGACTCCCTCGAGGTCAACCTCGATACGATTGACCCGCCGCACAGGGGTGATCATGCCGATGGCAAGAGCCAGGACCATGCCAACATGCACCCCGACGGAGACCATCATGGCCACCCATGTGCGACTGAATTTCACGATGCCCCCGCCTCTTCGAGGGTAGCCACCACGATACGGTTGGCGCCCGCCTTTTTAACCCGCTCCATTACCGAGACAGCGGTCTGCAGCGGCACATCACGGTCACCGCGGATAACGACGATGGTGTCCGGTTTGAGCCTCCCCCGCAAGGTCTCCTCGACCCTGGCCAGCGGCAGTTGTTGCCCGGCGATGAAATAGCGGCCGTCACGGGTAATGGCCACGGCCACCTCATCCTTTTCGCGAACCGTGGTACTGGCCGCGGAAGGCAGTCGGACTCCGATACCGTCTTCCTCGATAAAGTGGGTGGTCAGAAGAAAAAAAACCAGCAGCAAAAAGACGATGTCGATCAGTGGGGTCAGGTTCAGCCCTGTCGTCTGAGAGCGCACCGGGATCTCCATTACCCGACCTCCCTGCCGCTACCGTTGATGGATTGCACCCGGACGGTGTTCTTATTCTCCCCGGCGGCGAGAATGCCGGCATCTTCAAGAGCGTCGAGGAAAATGCCCGTCTCCTCCTTCATATCGGCCACTGTCGCATGCACCCGGCCCTGCAGATAGTTGTGCGCGACCATGGCAGGGATAGCGACTCCCAACCCCAGGGCGGTGGTCAGCATGGCCTCCCATATCCCGCCGGCCAGAACCGATGCATCGACCTTTCCGCCAAGGTTTTCAATGGCCTTGAAGGCCTTGATCATGCCGGTTACGGTTCCGAGCAGGCCAAGCAAGGGTGAAATGCTGGCGATGAGAAACAGGGTCGGCAGAAAACGCTCCATGCCGCGCACTTCCCGCGCCGCCACATGGCTGAAGGTTTTCTCAAGTTCGGTACGGGTCGAAGCGCCGCCCTTGCCTGCCAGTCGCGCAAGAACCTCGACCATGGCCACTGCCCAGGGATGACGTTCCTGTCTGGCCAACGCCGCGGCCTCGTCAAAACTGCCTTCCTGGGCCCGCTTGCGCAGTCGATGATACAGGCGGCCGTCCCGCAGGCGCAACGAGCGGAAAGCCAGCGCCCTCTCGACAATAATGAACAGGGCGATCACCGAACAGAAGATGATCATGAGTCCGATCGGACCCGCTTTTTCCAGAAAAGCCAACCAGTTCTGCATGACATTCACTCCTTGAGGCGCCCGCTGCGCAGATCGAACTCGCCGTCACCGTCCAGATCTTCTTCACGGCTGACCATCCGCCCGTCGGGCGCGTAACGCTCACGAATTTCAGGCTTTCCATTAAGATCCGCATCCACCGTCTGGATTACGGAGCCATCCTTGCGATAAACACGCAGCCTTTCCATGCGGCCGTCTCCGTCACTGTCCTCTTGCTGCCGAAGCGGCTTGCCGGCCTCATCGAAAAACCATTTACGGTGCACCTTCCCGGAACGCCCCAGATCCTCGGATCGCTCCAGGCGTCCCTGACGGTAATACTCCCGGCGATCGGTACGGCCGTCTTTGTCGGTATCGAGTTCGGCCCGTGCCAGTTTCCCGTTCTGGTAAAACCAGGTCCCGCGATTTTTTTCAACCTGCCGCAACACGCCCTTTTCATAGCGCCAGGTGATTTCGGGCTTGCCGTCGCGATCCTTGTCCCTGGCAACCTTGACAATGACGCCTTTCGGATCAAACCAGGTGGTCTGGATCGGCCCCTTGCCCCGATCCTCCACAAGACGGGCGGAACCATCCTTCTGCCAGTCATAGCGGCGTTCATGAATGCCGTCGCCATCGCGGTCCTCACGGCGGGACAGGCGCCGTCCGGCATACTGCTCTTCGGCCTCGAACCTGCCGTCACGATCGGCATCCAGCAGCACCCGCTTCAGGTTACCGGCGGCGTCGTAATAGGCCTTCTGCCCCGGGCTCTCGCGCGTCCACTCTTCGGCCCGCGCCAGGCCGCCGCCAAAAACCAGGCACAGGACAAGCATCACAAAAATTTTGTTCATTTCCCCCCCATGCGTCTGACGACACGGTCAGGAAGCGGGCGCAAGACACAAAAAGGATGCCCGCGTCCAGCGCCGCAATCGGCAGTTATAACAGGAGCGTTCCTCGTCGGCCGTCCACTCGTCCTCGACATCGGCACAAAAGCGGACGCAGGCCCGCGCTGTGGCGGCAGCCAGCCCGTAGGCCTCATGGCCATGCCGGAATTCCCGTTCACCCTGCGTGTTGATCAACCACATGCTGCCTCCTGCCCTGAGAAATTTTCAGAATTTTTTCAATTGATGCCGCGGCGTGGTGCGCCACCGAACCCCTTCGGCGCAGGTCTCCCGTTCGGGCGAAACCATCAGATAGGTACCACCGTCAATCAGCACAGCCTTGGGTTTGTCATCGACCGCGACCATTTGCTCCGGCCCCAGAATCGCCCCGTCCATGGTGCGAACACCCTGTAGCGGGACCTGACTGAGAATCTCGCCTACCGTCGCCCATCCTTCACGGGTGCGAATATCCAGCCACCCCTTCAGTCGCCCGTCGTTGCCACCGAGCCGCAGGCCGATGCCGGCAAGAGCTCCGACCACTCCCTGTCCGGTGCCGCCATGTTCGGAGAGATGCACGCCCAACTGACCCGCCAGTTCATAGGCCATCTGTTTGTTCAGGACTTCTTCCTTGGCTTTGCGGCCAAACGTCACAACCGCATCCTGGTCCGGCAACTGATCCACAACGGCGACACACAATCCCGGATCGGATCCGGGCGCGCTTTCCCGCTCAAGGTAGTCGCTCGCGTAGTCGATGAGCGGCTGCAGATATTCCGGAGCGATATCCGCCTCGAAACACATGGAACTGTTGTGCGAGGTATAGGGTACATCGGGATGCACCAGCAGTTGGTGCCGGGTCACGAACAGACTCTGTCCCCATCGGCGGTTCTGAAGTTCTTCGGCAAGTTCGGTCGCCAGATCACCGGTACCGCGCGATTCGAGGTTATCGGTATCATCGATACATACCAGAATTTTCATGGTTCACACTCCCCGCGGCTATCAGCCGCCATATCTTCTCTGAAACGTTGCCGTTCGGGCAACGGAACACACAACGGACTAACGCACGACGCCGTAGGCCCTGAGCCGCCGCACGACCATCGGAATCATCAAACCGGCCGCCACGCCAAAAATGATGGCGCCCCCTGCTTCCAGGAGGGAACGCTGCAGATTCACCACGTGGTCCATGCCGATCATCCTGTTGATGGCATACACGGTAAAAAACTTGGTGGATGCCGCGGCGGCCGCTACCAGGGCGCACAGCAGATAACTGCCGAACAGTCCCGGCAGGAGCAGGGCGGCCAGATCGATCACGAGCCCGGCCAGCACATACTTGACGATAATGAAGGGACCGACCTTGGCGAAGCCGAGAAACATGGCCGCGGTTCCGGCCAGCAACCCGGTGAAACTTGCCCCGTAGCGACAGGAAGTGCTGCCGCGACCCAGCATCAGGAAAAAAATCTTGGTAATCATGGCATGCCCGGATACATGCAGGTGCAGTCGCAGGAGCATACGCACCAGTACTGCGAATACGGCACAGAAACCAAGGAACAGCGCATCCTTGAGGGGCAGATGCAAGCTATTGGACAAACGCGCGGCAAGTTGCTTCATCATGCAACAAGACTCCTAGTCCCCGGGCCAGCAGGTGCGCCGGGAGTAAAGCCCGAAATCCCGGGCGCGGGCGGCCAGGGCGATATTCCCTGCCAAAGCCATCCCCTGTACAACGGCCGGCACCACGACACAATGCACCAGATCCGGCCAGTTCCATGGTTTCAGCAGGTCTCGCGGCAAAATCCTGGCGCCGCGCAACACCTGCCCTTCGTAGATATCCCGAAACTCTTCCAGCAAATGCGGGGCGAACTTGAGACAGGTAGCCAGCACGAAGGAAACATGCCCCGGCATGACGCGGTTCATGGCGCGGACGATCTTGGTCTGGGATGTGGTCTTGGCGAATATCATGGTCGGCCAGAAGGCCAGAAAAAGTTGCCAGGAGATCAATAGACCGTCCCAAATGCCCTCCAGGGATCCGAAGCGGATAATATACAAAATGACGATGGTAGAGCTCTGCAAGACAAAATAGCGCCCCTGCCGCCACCATGACACACCCTGCGGGCGAAGCAGTAAAAACACCACGGCGTTGGCGGCAGTAAGAGCGCCGAGAAAAACCCCGCTGCGCGCCACGAAAGCTACACAGGAAAGGGTCAACGCCAGCAGCATCTTGACCCCTACCGGCAGCGAGATCCCCTTGCCAGGCTCAGCGGGTCCATCATCACGGCGATGGCCCTGGGCCAAGGCCGTATGCAATCGGGAGAAACTATCGCCAGCCAATGCGTCCCCCCTCGATATGCAGGTGCCCGTCGGCCAGACCCGGAACCTGCTCCGGATCATGGGAGGTGATCACCAGGGTAACACCGCGTTCCCGGCTCCAGCTGTCCAGAACGTCCATGACATCCCGCTGTCGGGCACCGTCGAGACCGGCGAAGGGATCATCCAGAAAAAGCATCTCTGGAGCGGGCGCCAAAACCGAAGCGATGGCGACCAGGTGTTTCTGCCCATAACTGAGTTTATGCGGCGAAGCATCGATAAGATGTTCGATGCCACACAAGCGCAGGGTTTCCTCGATACGGGCGGCCCGATCCGCCGCCGGCCAGCCAAACCGCTTGAGAGGAAAGGCAATCTCCTCGCGCACGGTATTTTCAAAAATCTGTTTTTGGGGGTTCTGGAACAGGCAGCCAAGTCGCCGGCGCAACAAACGGGGTTCCGGTTCGCCATCGAAGATGCGTATGCTGCCACGACCTGGCTTGAGGAAACCGGCCAGCACCCGCAGCAAGGTGGTCTTGCCCGTGCCGTTCATGCCGGTGACGACCACGCACTGTCCCCGGTGGATATCAAAGCAGACATCTTTCCAGACCGGTACCGTTCCATGTCCCGAAAAAGACAGATCCCGCACCTGCAAAAGAGCCGGCGCATCGGCAAAATCCGTCCCAGCCTGGCCAGCCGAAATCGCGGGCGGCGCTTCAGGCGCCTGCCAGCGCCCCGGGAAGAGCCTTCCGTTGCCGTCCATCTGCCAGAAACGATCCACCACCTCGAGCAACGGACCGGGGCGGTGCTCGCACAACACGACTGCAACCCCGCGGGCCTTCAAATCGGACAGGACCCGGCAAAGAGCCGCCAGACCCTGCGGATCGAGTTGCGCAGCCGGTTCATCGAGTATCAGCAGTTGCGGCTCCATGACCAGCAACGCGGCCACCAGCAAACGGTATTTCTGCCCCATGGACAGCATGGCGACGGGATAATCGAGCGGCTTGCACAGATCGACCAGGGAAAGCGCGGCCTCCACGCGCGCCGGCATAGCTTGCGGATCAACGCAGAGATTCTCCAGACCAAAAGCGACTTCAGCACCAACGGTCGTTGCCAGAAGCTGGGTTTCGGGATTCTGCAGAACCAGTCCGACGCGAACCTCTCTAGTGTCGGGCGTTCCGAAGCGGTCGATCGTCCCGGAACAGTCCACACTGTCCAGCAGTCCCTTCAGCGCCAGCGCCACGGTGGTTTTACCGGACCCGGTCGGTCCGGTCAGGCAATAACAGCACCCGGCTTCGATCTCCAGGTTGACGTCCTGCAAAACAGCTGTGCCGGTGCCTGGATAAGCGTAGGAAAAATTCTGCAACTGCAACAGCACAACCATCCTCGTTGATCCCGCCTTCGAGCCCAAAAAGCGTTTCTTCCGGCACATCGCTACCCGTAGCCCGGGCGGAGGGGGATCTTCAATACGTTATTAATGGCGGACTATATCGAACCTCTAGGAGCAAGTCAAACACTTCCCCACGAACAAGCGCTTACCCGCAAACACAAGCATCCGGACATCAGGTATCCACAGCTGGCGCGAGACGCCCCTCCTATGCCCGGCATGGTTTCATCATAACCGGAAACGGCATTTCAAATCCATCTCGCCCCGAGACAACAGTCGGCCGGCACCCCGAGGGTGCCGGCCGACTGTTGTCACCAACAAATACAGGATTCAAAAACTTCCTGATGATCAGAACTTCCAGGTCACCCCGCCGTACATGGCACGGCCGGCATGGGGAATGCCATAGCTGGTCACGTAATCCGCATCAAAGGCATTGTGGATGCCGAAATACAGATCCAGCGCGTTCGCCACTTTTTTGCTGAGCCGGAAATCGAACACCAGGTATTCCGGTATGCGCTTTTTGATCGTAACATCATCGTTGTAGGTATAGGCGTTGGCCACCCACATGGCGCTGCCGTAAACACTCATGTTCCAGGGCAGCTGGTAGGCCGCTTCCAGCACCACCTTGTGTTCGGGTCTATTCTGAAGCTGGTCGCGGTTGCTGTCGGAACTTTTATCCTCGCTGTGCAGGTAGGAATAACTGGCACGCAGCAACAATTCGTCGAAATAACGGTTTTCGGCCGCCACTTCCACGCCGTAGAATTCGTATTTTTCGTAGTTTTGCACCTGAACTTCGCCATCGGGCCGTTCAATGAAATCCTCAATGTCCATATAAAAACCGGTCAGTGAAACCGTGGTGGCGGCAGGCAGGTCCTGCTCGAAGCCGACTTCGGTGTTCCAGGTCACCTCGGCATCCAGATCCAGATTGCCCCGTTCCGGATCATACAGATCGCGCAGGGTCGGGAAGCGGATCTTGCGGGCATGGGAGGCCTTCAGGCGGGTTCCGTCGAAAAGGTCGTAGCGCAGACCGACAAGGTAGGTGTAGTCCCCATCGGACTTGTCCGCCCGGTCCTGCCAGTGGTAACCGCCCCCAGCACCAGACCGAGTTTGGGCAGCGGAGTGACCTCGTATTCGAATGTCGTGGCATACAGCTGAAAGTTACCGGAAGCATCCACCGTCGAAAGCCTGCCGCGGTTGTTGACGGAAAAACCCAGGGCTTCATAGTCGTTGTTTTCGTACATAACACCCAGGGTCGCGACACCATATCGCTGCATGTCGTAACGCAGCTGGCCATTGATCCCGGAAATCTGGGTTTCGGCATCGGTGCGGGAGGTCCCCGGCGCCCCGGCGCCCTGCGTCTCGTAATCCGAGAGGTAGCGGTTTTCAAGGGTGTTTAGCTTGTTGTAGTAGGCCCAGCCCTTGAAGCTCAGGGGTCCCTTGAAATCGTGATCCAGCGCCAACTGCGCGTTGAACCCTTCGTCCTCCTCACGCTCGTAGCGCAGGTTGGGGGCAAAATCATCCTCCACGGCTACCGGAGGCTTGCCAAAATCACTCTTGAGATAATTTACCGTCATCCCGATCAGGGTGGCGTCGGTGGGAGCGAAACCGATATTGGCGAACAGATTGTCCCGCTCGTAATCGCTGTTTTCCCGCTCACCGCCATCCTCGGTGCTGCTCGGCGAAAAATGATCGGAAAGTTCCCAGTAGTCCCTTTCATAGAGGCTGCCGCTGACAAACACATCATACCGGTCCGCACCGTAGCCAGCGGTGGCGCGCAGCAGTTGCGTATCGCCTTCGGCAAGTTCAACCCCGGCGGAACCATGGGCTCCCCTGGCGCCTTTCTTGGTGATAACATTGATAACCCCGGCGTTGCCGCCGGCGCCGTAGAGGGACGAAGCGCCGCCGGTGGTGACCACGATCTCGGCGATATTTTCCACCGAGATCAGGTTCGGCGCAAACTGGCCATCGGAGGTGGCGTTGAAGGGGGTACCGTTGAGCAGCAACTTGACATGCCGGGTGCGCAATCCGCGGATATCGATGCGCGGCGTACCGTCACCGCCGACACGGACCGTCACCCCCGGCAGCAGATTGATCGCCTCATCCAGGGTGCGCACACCACGCTTCTGGATTTCTTCGGCGGTCACCTTGTGCGTAACACCCACCGATTCGACAACCGAAGCCTCACCGGACACGACAACCTCGCCGAGCCGGTACACCTCTTCGTCAGCTGTCGCGGCCTGTAAATTCGCCGCACCACCGGCCATCATGGCCCCGACCAACATCGCGGCCAACCGTACTTTGATTGACTTCATTTCCGAGTTCCTCCATCTCCAATTAAATGAGTTCTACCCGACATGGTTCGCCAGAAAACAGGGATTAACCCTATAAAAATAAGAACTTTTTCGCGAAACGCTATCGTTTCGGCAATATAGCGAAGCCTCCACAGCGTTGTCAACTCGTTTACCAAACGATTCCTGACAAAAAACCTGTTTTTTGGAGATTGTTACGCTTTATTTGGGAAAAACCGAACATACGTATTTTTAGTTTTTGAAAGCATCCAGTCCGTATCCTATAATGGGTCACCGCGATGACAGCATCAGCATGGCACCCATTCACCGCAGGGTCAGGAGCTCACCGTGACCAAAAAGATTTTCGTTGCCGCCACCGGCCAGGAATGCGGCAAAACCACCACCAGTATTTCCCTGCTGCACATGGCACGTAAAAAATACCGGCGGATCGGTTTCATCAAGCCGCTGGGCCCCAAACCTACCATTTACAAGGGACGCTGGGTCGATCTGGACGCGGCCCTGATCGCGGAAATCTTCAATCTCGATGAGGATCTCGATTTGATGTCGCCGGTCGTGCTGCAGCCCGAATCGACCCGGCATCTGCTGGATGGCAAGATTTCCGCCGACTCTTTGAAAGATAAAATCGTCGAAGCTGCCGCGGAACTTGCTAAGCGTTGCGACTTTCTGGTGATCGAAGGCGCCGGCCATGTCGGCGTCGGTTCCGTCGCGCAACTCAGCAACCCGGACATGGCGCGGCTGCTGGACGCCCCGATGCTGATGGTCACGAATGCCGGCATCGGCAAGGTCATCGACAACGTACATCTCAACCACGCCCTTTGCCTGCAAAAGCAGGCCGACCTGCGCCTGATACTGGTCAACAAGCTGCTTCGCCCCAAACGTGAGACGGCCCTGAAATATCTGAATATCGCCTTCAGGGATATGCCGTTTCAAATCATGGGCGGATTCAACTACTCGCCCATCCTCGCCAATCCGACGGTCAAACACATCGCCAATCTGCTGAACGCATTCCTCAGGGGAAACCAGGACGCCGCCCAGCACATCATCCACCATGTACATCTCGGCGCGGCCTCCACCCAGCGCGTTTCCGACCTGCTGCAGGAATCGACCCTGATCATTGTCACCAGCACCCGCAACGAATTGCTGGTCACCCTGGCGGCCCTTTACAACATACCGGAATACCAATCCAAAATCGTCGCTCTGGTAATTCCCGGCCTCTATCCCATATCCAAAGTCACCCAGCAGATCCTCGACCGCAGCAACATCCCTTACATGCGGGTGGAAAAGCTCAGCAGCGCCGAAGTCTTCTCGGCCATCGCCAACGACACGGCCAAAATCCACCCCGAGGACAAGGAAAAAATCAGCCTGCTGCAGAAACTCGCCGAAACCGCCATTGATTTCGATGCGATCGATGGGTTGTTCTGACTCCTGCTCCAGGCGCTGTGTCACCGAAGCAGCATGGTCGGCCATGCATTTCCAAATCCTTGCGCGACCCCTCACCGAACAACATTTATCCTTTGTTTTTGCGGTCTGAATTGTTATCGTTTGGGTCTTCCATTCGCGCAAGGACAAACACCCATGGATCCCGATCGTCTAAAAACCTGCCTGATGGCCATCCGCTCCGGCGAACTGTCGGTCGCAGATGGCCTTGACCGACTGACCACCCTGCCCTTCGAGGATGTCGGCGATGCCCTTGTCGATCATCACCGGGGGCTGCGTCAGGGAGCGCCGGAGGTTGTTTTCGGCGAGGGGAAAACCTCCGATCAGATCCTGCGCATTGCCGAGGGGCTTCTCAATGCTGGCAGCAATATGCTGGCAACCCGCCTCGATGCCGACAAGGCTTCGGCTCTGATGAAAGTTTTCCCGGACGCCGAATACGATCCACTGGGGCGCACCCTGACCATCGTCCGCCATCCGCCACAGAGCACGGGGCTCGGCACTGTCCTGGTGGTCTGCGCTGGCACTTCCGATCTGCCGGTTGCACGGGAGGCGGCCACCACTGCGCGCATGTTCGGCAATGCGGTGGAAGAGTTGGTCGATGTCGGCGTTGCCGGCCTGCACCGGCTGCTGGCGCACCTCGACCGACTGCGCAGTGCCTCGGTAATCATTGCCGTGGCCGGCATGGAGGGCGCACTGCCCTCGGTGATCGGCGGGCTGGTGGCCGCGCCGGTCATCGCGGTGCCCACATCCGTCGGCTACGGCGCTGCCCTCGGCGGTGTAGCGGCGCTGCTTGGCATGCTCAATTCCTGCGCGGGAGGTATCACCGTGGTCAACATCGACAACGGTTACGGCGCTGCCTGCGCCGCAAACCGCATCAACCGGAGGCCTCAGCCATGAGCGTATTGTTCCTCGACACCTTCGCCGGCATCTCCGGCGACATGTTCCTCGGCATGCTGATCGACCTGGGCGTACCGCTGGAGGTCATTACCGCCGGACTGGAAAAACTCCCCGTTACAGGTTACCGGTTGCGTCAGGAACGCACCGAACGCCAGCACATCGGCGCCTGCAAAATCGTGGTTGAACACGCGGAACAGCATCATCACCGCACCTGGCGGCAAATCGACGCCATGCTCGCCGACTGTCCGCTAAATCCAGCCGTTATCGGCCTCGCACGCCGCATATTCCGCCGCATCGGCGAGGCCGAAGCCAAAATTCATGACCGCCCCCTTGAAGAAGTACATTTCCACGAAGTCGGCGCCGTCGATTCCATCGTCGACATCGTCGGCGCCGCCATCGGCCTGCATCACCTGAGTCCGGCGCGCGTCATCTGTGCCCCGTTGCCCCTGACCCGCGGCACCGTGGATTGCGCCCACGGCAGTTTTCCACTGCCCGCTCCGGCGACCCTGGAGATCCTGCGGGGGCTGCCCACGGTGGGCGATGCAGCCACCGTGGAACTGGTCACGCCGACCGGCGCCGCCATCGCTGCCGAGATCGCCCGCTTCGGCGACCTTCCGGCGATGACCCTCGATCGTGTCGGCTACGGATCCGGCGACCGGCAGTTGAGCGATCGGCCCAACCTGCTGCGCGGCCTGCTGGGCGTTGCCGACGATCCCTGGGAAGGGGAAACGGACCGCGTGGCAACCCTCGAATGTCACCTGGACGACGCCAACCCCGAGTGGCTCGGCGCCCTCATGGAGCGGTTGCTGAAAGCCGGAGCCCTGGATGTGGGCTTCGCGCCGCTGCAAATGAAAAAAAACCGCCCCGGGGTCCGCCTCACGGTGGTGGCCGAACCCCACAGCGCCGCGATGCTTGCCCGCCACATCCTGCGCGAGAGTACCGCTGGAGGGGTCCGCTGCCTGGAAAGCCGCCGTTTCAAGCTGCGCCGCGATATCCGTAGTGTAAACACGCCGCTTGGCGAGGTCCTGGTCAAGCTGTTTTACGATGGGCAGTGCCTGGTGCGGTTGTCTCCCGAATTCGAAAGCTGTCGGGATCTGGCGGACCGCAGCGGCCGGTCCCTGCCCGAGATCTACCGCCTCGCGGAGCGGTCCGCGGAGGACCTTTTCCCCGTGAAAGGCTGAAGCATGCGTCGTTTTATCCTGTTTTTCGCCAGCAATGCCGGTCTCGGCTATGCTCCCGTCGCATCGGGCACCTTTGGCACCCTGGCCGGCGTCCTGGTTTTCTACCTGCTGGCTCCGCTGCCGGCCGCCATCTACCTGATGAGCTGGGCTGCCCTGCTGTTTCTGTCCTTCTGGATCTGCGACGCCGCCGGTATCATTTACGGGCAGGCAGACGACGGCCGCATCGTCATTGACGAGCTCGTCGGGTATCTGGCGACGGTCGCCCTGCTGCCCTTCTCCTGGCGAAACGCATTGCTCGGATTTGTCTTTTTTCGCCTGTTCGATATCGTCAAACCGCCGCCGGCACGGCAGATCGACCGGCACATGAAAAATGGCATCGGCGTGGTGCTGGATGACGTGGTCGCCGGCCTCTACGGCGCTCTGGCGCTACGACTGGCTTTGAACTGGCTGCCCTGAAAGCTTGCCGGCAAGGAATGCCGCTTAACACACCCAACACGCAACCCCTGGAGCAGTTGTCATGAGTCTGAATATCGCGGTACTGACGACCGGCGACGAGCTGGTCAATGGGGAAATGTCCGACACCAACACCGCCCGTATCGCCCAGCTTCTGGGAGCCTGGGGCTACGCGGTCAGGGAATCCCGCGCGGTCGGTGACGACGAGGCGGAAATCGAAGCGGCCCTGCACGACATGACCGCCAGACGCGAAGTGATTATCGGCACCGGCGGTCTGGGCCCCACCGACGATGATCTCACCGCGCGCGTGGCCGCCCGAACCTTCGGACGGCGGCTGGTGCTCAATGAGGAAGCCCTGGCGCAGATCCGCCGTTTTTTCGAGCAGAAAAACAGGGAGATGCATCCGCGCAACGAAAAACAGGCACTGCTGCCGCAAAAATCCGTCATCCTTCCCAACCGCCTCGGCACCGCACCGGGTTTTTACCTGCGCCACGGCAACTGCGACCTGTTTTTCCTGCCCGGGGTGCCCCGCGAGATGATCGCCATGCTCGAGGAGCAGGTGCTGCCCCGCCTGCAGGAGCGCAGCGGCGGCAGCACCCCCCTGCAGGAACGCATCCTGAAGGTTTTTGGCCTGTCCGAGCCAAAGATCGAGGAACTCTTCGTCCAGGCCCCGCTGGCGCAGGGTGTACAACTGGCCTACGGCGTCGACTTCCCCTTCGTGCATGTCAAGTTGCGCGCCAGTGGCAGTGAAGCCGGTGAACAGCTCGACCGGGCCGAACTGCATGCCCGCAAATTACTGGAACCCTTTGTATTCGCCGTTGGCAAGGAAACCCTGGCGGCCAACGTCGCGCGCATGCTGACCGACGCCAACCTTACACTGGCCCTGGCCGAATCCTGCACCGGCGGCCTGGTCAGCCAGATGCTTACCGACATTCCAGGCGCGTCACGCTTTCTGGAGCGGGGTGCGGTGACCTACTCCAACAGCGCCAAACGGGATTGGCTGCAGGTGCCGGACGAGATTCTGCGCCAGGACGGCGCCGTCAGCCGCGCCTGCGCCCGGGCCATGGCCCGGGGCATAAGACACAGCGCCGGCACCGATCTGGGACTGGCCGTTACCGGTATTGCCGGGCCCGATGGCGGCACCCCGGAAAAACCGGTCGGCACGGTTTTCCTGGCCCTGAGCGCTGCGGATCAGGAGCGGGTGCAAGGCTACCGTTTCAGTGGCGACCGCGAGCAGATCCGGCGCATCTCGGCTTGTATGGCCCTGGAATGGCTGCGGCGCTACCTCGCCGGCGAAAGCTGAAATCCGGCATGCAAACGCTTCGCGCCTTTATTGCCATGCCCCTGGAAGGCACGGTTTTCGACAGGATTGTGAATCTGCAGCGGGAACTTGCCACCCGGCTGCCGATGGTGCGTTGGGTGTCGCCCGAAACCCTGCACCTCACACTGGCCTTTCTGGGTGATATCCCCGAAGAATCGCTTGAAAAAATCGGCACGTCTATGCTATCGATAGGAGATATTTTCGCCCCTGCCGAGGTGCGGATCGGCGGGCTCGGAGCTTTCCCGGATCTGAAACGCCCCAGGGTTGTCTGGCTGGGACTGCAAGGCGACGAGGCGCTGCGCAATCTGCATACGGCTGTCACCGGCATGTTAAGCCGGTTGCAGATGCCGCCGGACGACAAGCCCTTCAGGCCTCACCTGACCCTGGGACGCTGCCGTCAGCCTGACCCGGCCATCGGCCGGCAACTGGCTCCCTTCCTGGACAGGCAATGCGGCCAGCTGCGGTTGACCCGCCTGATATTGTACGAAAGCCGCCTGACGCCACGGGGCGCGATACATCTGCCACGCCGCGAAACGCCGCTGCGGGGTTGAAGGCGCCCGCGAAATGCAAACACATCACCCTTGGAGGATATCCGGATCATGACGACCGACAATCGAGAACGTGCCATCGACCTGGCCATGAGCCAGATCGAAAAACAGTTCGGCAAGGGCAGCATCATGCGCCTCGGCGAGGACGCCGTCGTGCCGGACGTCGCCACCATTCCGACCGGAGCCCTGAGTCTCGATATCGCCCTGGGAGTTGGCGGCATACCGCGCGGTCGCGTTATTGAAATCTACGGCCCGGAATCCTCGGGCAAAACCACCCTGGCGCTGCATATCGTGGCCGAGGCACAGAAAAAAGGCGGCATCGCCGCTTTCGTCGATGCCGAGCACGCCCTGGATATCCACTATGCCCGCAAGCTTGGCGTCCGCACCGATGATCTGCTGGTATCCCAGCCAGATACCGGCGAACAGGCGCTGGAGATCACCGAGGTGCTGGTGCGCAGCGGCGCCATCGACGTGCTGGTGATCGACTCCGTAGCCGCCCTGGTGCCGCGCGCCGAAATCGAAGGCGAAATGGGCGACGCCCACGTCGGCCTGCAGGCGCGCCTCATGTCCCAGGCTCTGCGCAAATTGACCGGCACCATCAGCAAATCCAACTGCTGCGTGATCTTCATCAATCAGATTCGCATGAAAATCGGCGTCATGTTCGGCAATCCCGAAACCACCACCGGCGGCAACGCGCTTAAATTCTATTCCTCGGTACGCATGGACATCCGCAAGATCGCCACCCTCAAGCAGGGCCAGGACGTCATCGGCAGCCGCACCCGGGTCAAGGTGGTCAAGAACAAGGTCGCGCCGCCCTTCAAGGAAGCCGAGTTCGATATCATGTACGGTCAGGGCATTTCCCGTGAAGGCGACGTCCTCGACCTCGGCGCCGATGCCGATATCGTCGAAAAAAGCGGCGCCTGGTATTCCTTTTCCGGAGAACGTATCGGACAGGGTCGTGAAAATGCCAAACAGTTTCTGCGTGAACACCCGGAAACCTGCCAGGCCATTGAAGAACGTCTGCTGCAACATTTCGGCCTGAAACCGGCCGACGTCGCCGCCGAAGAGGCCCAATGACATGGAACTGAACAACATACTGGCCGTCGCCCTTAAAGCCAAAGCCTCGGATATCCACATCAAGTCGGGCCTGCCTCCCATCTACCGCATCGATGGCGCCCTGCGGCCGTTGCCCAAGGCCGACCGGCTCGATGCCGATGGCGTGCGCAACATGGCCTACGGCATCATGAACAAGCACCGCCAGGAACACTTCGAAAAGCATCATGAAGTCGACATGGCCTACGGTGTCGCCGGGCTGGGGCGCTTCCGCGTCAACATCTTCTCCCAGCGCGGCAGCATCAGCATGGTGTTCCGCGTCATCCCCTTCTCCTGCCCGGCTATCGACGACCTGTATCTGCCGCCGGTCATCAAGAAGATCGCCATGGAATCGCGCGGCATGGTGCTGGTCACCGGCGCCACCGGTTCGGGCAAGTCGACCACCCTGGCAGCGATGATCGACTATATCAACACCCAGCGCACCGAGCACATCATCACCGTCGAAGACCCCATCGAGTTTCTGCATCGCGACAAGAAGTGCATCGTCAACCAGCGCGAGGTCGGCAGCGATACCGACAGCTTTGCGGCGGCCCTCAAACACGCGCTGCGACAGGATCCCGACGTCATTCTGGTTGGTGAAATGCGCGACCTGGAGACCGTCGAAACCGCCCTGCACGCCGCGGAAACCGGCCACCTGGTACTGGCCACCCTGCACACCATCGACGCGCCGGAGTCAATCAACCGCATCGTGTCGGTCTTTCCGCCTCACCAGCATCGCCAGATCCGGGCCCAGCTTTCGGGAATCCTCAAGGCCGTCATATCCCAGCGCCTGGTGCCGCGCGCCGACGGCAAGGGACGTGTGCCCGCGGTGGAAGTCATGATCTCCACCGCCCGAACCCGCGACCTGATCGACGACAAGGAAAAAACCAAGCTGCTGCGCGACGCCATCCAGCAGGGATTCGTCGCCTACGGCATGCAGACCTTCGACCAGTCCCTGATGTCCCTGTACCGCAATGAACTGATCACCTTCGAGGAAGCGGTGCGTCAGAGTTCCAATCCTGACGACTTCAAGCTCAAGGCTTCCGGGATCTCCTCGGCTTCGGACCTGAGCTGGGACGACTTTGACAAAAAGGAAGAAAAGCAGCAAGAGGACGAGCAGGACATCATTCGCAGCCATGGCAGCTCAACCTGACGCCTGGAGTTGCGCCTTGCGGCTGCTGTCGCGGCGGGAGCTTTCCGAGGCAGGATTGCAGGAGAGATTGCGGCGCAGGGGGTTTGGCGAAGAGGAAATCACGCAGACCCTGACGCGCTGCCGCGAATACAGGTATGTCGACGATGAACGATTTGCGCGCCTGCGCGCCCGCCAGCTGCTGTCCGCCGGACGCGCCGTCGGCCCCGCCCTGCTGATCGACCTGAAACAACAACGTATCGGCGAAACCGTCGCCCGCGAGGTTATCGCCGCATTGGAGGAGGAATTCAGCCAGGCAGAAATACTCCAGGAACTCTGCCAGCGCCGTTTTCCCGATTTCGACTACCGAACAGCCGATGACCGGACCCGCCGCAGGGTCTTCAACTACCTGCGACGGCGCGGCTTCGCTCCGGCGCTGCTGTTTCAATATTTCACCCAGGAGAGGTAGCATCAAGCTCATGACCGGCAACGAAATCCGCACCCGTTTTCTGCAGTTTTTCCAGCAGCGCGGCCACTCGGTGGTCCCTTCCTCGGCGTTGATCCCGCACAACGACCCGACCCTGCTGTTTATCAATGCGGGCATGAACCAGTTCAAGGACGTGTTCCTCGGCCGGGAAAAGCGCGACTACACGCGGGCCACCTCGGCACAGAAATGCGTCCGCGCCGGAGGCAAGCACAACGACCTGGAAAATGTCGGACAAACAGCCCGTCACCACACCTTTTTTGAAATGCTCGGCAACTTCTCCTTTGGCGACTATTTCAAGCATGACGCCATCACCTATGCCTGGCAGTTTCTGACCGAGGAGATGCGCCTGCCCAAGGACAAGCTGTGGGTCACTGTGTTCCGCGAGGATGATGAAGCCTACGGCATCTGGCGCGACCAGATCGGCATCCCCGAAGAGCGGCTGATCCGCATGGGCGAAAAGGACAACTTCTGGTCGATGGGCGATACCGGTCCCTGCGGCCCTTGTTCGGAAATCCTCATCGACCAGGGCGAATCGATGTCCTGCGGCGCCAACTGTGGCATCGGCGACTGCGACTGCGACCGCTACCTGGAGCTGTGGAATCTGGTATTCATGCAGTTCAACCGCGATGCCGACGGCACCATGAGCCCCCTGCCCAAGCCGTCCATCGACACCGGCATGGGCCTGGAGCGCATCTCCGCCGTCATGCAGGGGGTACAGAGCAACTACGACTGCGACCTGCTGCGCGGCATCATCGCCTATGTCGAGGAACTGTCCGGAAAACGCTACGGCGACGACGCAGCCCACGACATGTCCATGCGGGTCATCGCCGACCACAGCCGCGCCACCGCATTCCTGATCGCCGACGGTGTGCTGCCGAGTAACGAAGGGCGCGGTTACGTATTGCGCCGCATCATGCGCCGCGCCGCCCGTCACGCCAAAATGCTCGGCTTCGCCGAACCGGTGCTGTACCGCACCGCCACCTTCGTGCTGCAATCGATGGCCGACGCCTATCCCGAGCCGGCACAGCGCGCCGATTATGTCGCCAGGATCGTCAAGCTCGAAGAAGAGCGATTCATTCAGACTCTCGACAACGGCCTGCGTATCCTCACCGAGGAAGTCGAGCGCCTCAAGGCCGCCGGGGCCAATACGCTGCCGGGCGGCGTCGCCTTCAAGCTTTACGACACCTTCGGCTTCCCCCTCGACCTGACCGCCGACATCCTGCGGAGTGAAAACGTCATCATTGATGAGCAAGGCTTCGAGGCCTGCATGGAAGAGCAGCGCCAGAAAGCCCGCGAACACTGGAAAGGTTCCGGCGAGGAAGCTATCGCCGGCATCTACCGCCAGCTTGCCGAGGAAGGGATCAAAAGTTTCTTCACCGGTTACGATACCCTGTCGGACCGAAGCGATATTCTCGCCATTTTAGTCGATGGGCAAACGGTCGCCAGTGCGCCGGAGGGGGCCAAAGTCGAAATCGTCACGGCCGCCACCCCCTTTTACGGGGAATCGGGCGGCCAGACCGGAGACCATGGCACCATCACCACCGCCGATGCCCGGGTCAGCGTCCGCGACACCAGAAAACCTCTGCCGGAACTGCTGGTACATGTCGGTGAGGTCGCCTCCGGTACGCTGCGTACCGGCGATGCCGCGACACTTGAGGTCGATGCTGAGCGCCGCCGGGCCACGGCCCTCAACCACACTGCCACACATCTGCTGCAGGCAGCCCTCATCGAGGTGCTGGGCGATCACGTCAAACAGGCCGGCTCGCTGGTAACCCCGGAGCGGTTGCGCTTCGATTTCGTCCACTTCTCGGCCATGACCCCGCAGGAACTGGACAAGGTCGAAACCCTGGTCAACTGCCGCATTCGCCAGAACGCCGGGGTTGACACCCGGGAGATGGCCCACGAAGAGGCTGTCGGCGCTGGCGCCACCGCCCTGTTCGGTGAAAAATACGGCGAAAAGGTCCGCGTGGTACGGGTCGGGGACATCAGCATGGAACTGTGTGGCGGCACCCACGCCCAGGCCTCGGGCGATATCGGCCTGTTCAAGATTTTGCAGGAAACCGGCATCGCCGCCGGCGTGCGCCGTATCGAAGCGGTGACCGGCACCAAAGCCCTGGAGGTGATCAAGGATCAGGAGCGCACTCTCGATCACCTTGCAAACCTGATCAAAACCGATCGCCCTCAGCTCGAAACGCGCCTGCGCAAACTGCTGGAGCGGCAGAAGGAGCTGGAACGGGAAGTGGAATCCCTGCAGGGCAGGCTCAACGCCGACCAGGCCGGCGATCTGCTACGGCAGGCCGTCGCAATCGACGGCGTCAGCGTGGTCTGCGGCCGGGTCGACAATCTCGACGGCAAAGCCCTGCGGGAGCTGGCCGACCAGGTCCGTGAACGGATGACCTCCGGCGTACTGGTCCTGGGCAGCGCTCACGACGGCAAGGCCGGGCTGCTGGTAGCCGTCACCAAGGATCTCACCAGGCGCCTGCAGGCCGGCGCGCTGGTCAAGCAACTGGCCGCCATGGTCGGCGGCGGTGGTGGCGGGCGTCCCGATCTGGCTCAGGCCGGCGGCAGCAAACCCGAATTGCTCGGCGAAGCCCTCGCCAGCGTACCGCAGGTAATTACCGAGGCCCTCAACGCCGCCTGAAGGGCCTCTGACCGGGAGCATCCATGAAAAGCACCGTTATACGTACCGCCGAGCAGGAAGAATATCTGCACCCCAGGCACGACCGTTTTTTCCTGCGGGACGTGGTGACTGCCGAACTTAATCCGGCGCTATCACTGCACCGTGGCCGTATCGAGGCGGGGGGGGAGATCCGCCCCCACGTCCATGAAGGGCAGACGGAAACTTTCTACATCCTCGGCGGCGAAGCCATCTGCACCGTCAATGGTGTGGAACACCGCTTCGGCGCCGGCTGTTGCGTCGTAGCGCCTCCGGGTGCAAACCACAGTCTGAAAAACATCGGTGACGAGCCAGTTGATCTGCTGGCCATCTTTACCCCGCCGCTGAAATAAATGCGCAGAACTCAAACAGCCGACGATGCCATATCGTCGGCTGTTTTTTCACATACTTTGCCGTTGCGGCCTGGCCTCCCCACGTTCGACAAAGCCTCGGCACATATCAGGCGCAGCTACGGACTGACGGACTGCAACGTCTTTTCCTCCGTCGGCCCGCCGCCTTCGATATCCACGCTCTGCATAAGTGAAAGCCTCGCGTAGATGCCGCCGCGACCGATCAGCTCCCGGTGTGTGCCCCGTTCGACAATCTCGCCATGGTGCATGACGAGTATCTGGTCGGCGTTGCGGATGGTATTGAGGCGATGAGCGATGACAAAACAGGTGCGATTGGCCATAAGCCGCTGCAAAGCGTCCTGAATCAGAAGTTCCGTCTCCGAATCGACGCTGGCGGTCGCCTCGTCCAGGATCAGGATGGGGGCATCCTTCAAAAGCGCCCGCGCAATACCGACCCGCTGCTTTTCCCCCCCGCTGAGTTTTACGCCACGTTCACCGACGCGGGTATCGTAACCATCATCAAGCGCCGCTATGAAATCGTGGCAATTGGCGGCTCGCGACGCACACAGCATCTCCGCTTCTGTCGCATCGAGCTTTCCGTAAAGAATGTTTTCTCGCACCGTACCGTTGAACAGAAAGGCGTCCTGGCTGACCACCGCGATCCTGGAGCGCAGCGATTCCAGCGAAAGCACTGAAATATCTTGGGAATCGATAAAAATCCGGCCGCCGGTCGGCGGGTAAAACGCCGGCAGAAGATTCACCAGGGTAGACTTTCCTGCGCCGGTCGCCCCGACCAGCGCGACCATCTGGCCCGGCAGGGCATGCAAACAGATATTTTGCAGGGTGGGACGGGTGCCGTCGTAGCTGAAATCGACATTCTCGAACACCACCTCGCCCCGTACCGGCGTTTTAAGCGGCACGACGCCGCGGTGCGCATGCTCTTCGCTTGCCGTATCCAGCAGATCAAACACGCGCTCGGAGGAGGCCCGTGCAGCCTGCAGCATCTGATTCAGACCGTCCAGCCGGCCGACAGGTTCGTAGAACAGGGTGAGATAGAAAAGAAAGCCGACCAGCTCGCCGATGGTCAGGGTTCCATCCATGACCATGGGTCCGCCGAACCACAGCACCAGCACCATGCCGAGCGACCCGGCAAACGTCATCGCCGGGGTATAGGCCGCCCACACCTTCATGACGCTCAAAACGCTGCGGCGTACGCCATCCGCACCCGCGGCAAAACGGCCAACTTCATAAGCCTGCCGACCGAAGCATTTTATCTGACGGATGCCCTGCAGATTGTCCATCAGCAAGGCGTTCATGGCGCCGATGGCCGCCCGTTGCCTGCGGTAGCGCCGATGTGCCGTCGCGGTGTACCAGAGTGTGCCGGCAAGCAGGATGACCAGCGGTACAAGCGCGAACATCGTGAGCAGGGCATTTTTTGCCAGCAGCACGCAGAGAATCACGGCAACGCTTAAAAACGTGGTCACGGCCCGCTCGATGCCGTCCACCAGCACGCGATGCATCGCTGCCGCATCGTCAACGATCCTCGTCAGCAGATCGCCGGAGGCATGCCGATCGAAAAACCGCACCGGCAGCGATTGCACCCTGGCATAAAGTTCCCGGCGCATATCGAAAATAACATTCTGCCCGAATCGGCTGTTGACCAGGATCCTCAGGGCGTTGAACAGGCCACAGCACAAAAAAGCCCCCAGAAGGCACAGGATGGACGGCAACAACAAGGTCATCTGAGCGCCAACCACGACCTCATCGAGGATGAATTGAGTGATGCGGGGAAAAGTGAAGTAGCTGGCCATGGTCAGAATCGCCAGCAGGATATTCAATACCGCACTGATTTTGTAGGGTTTGACATAAACCAGCGTGCGGCGCAGAAACTCTGCGGTGCCGCGGGATTTGATGGTAGCATTTTCCGAATGCATAGGGGTCCGGGGTAACCTTTATGTTTCTGTGCGACCGTTGTTCTTAACCGCCAGAAGAGCTCTCCCCAAGCGGAAAAAGGTCTGCAAGCCTTCCTGCCGCGGCATCCCGGCTATTTTTTGGGCTTCAGATCCAGGGCGAAGGGGGTCATTTGTTTCAATTTGGCCAGCAGCCCGGGGTCCAGCTGATAAATCTGCAAAAGCAGTTGCGACGCGGGCACCGCCTCCAGGGGTCTGGAGAGCAGGGACGCAAAATGCCGATCCTTCGCTCCCCCATCGATATCGCGACGGGTGAGCATCTCGAAGGGATCCGAATAATCGAGTTCCGGAATCGGCACAATTTTTTCGCTGCCATCGATTGCGGACGGCAGCGCGGCCAGCAACTGCCGGGACTGGTCACGCTCCAGATGCGCTATGCGACACTGCTGCCGCGATGGGGTATTGACCTCGCCGGTCAGTTTCCGGTTGAGGTAAATGCAGCGTTTGCAGTGGTAGGCATCGCAGTTGCGGCAAATCGGCGCATAGTCGAGTTCCAGCAATCGGCTGTTTTCAAGGCGGGGTGTCTCCCCGAAGGCTCCCAGACTGTGCTCCGGACCCTCGTGATAGAACGCCGGGCACAAATAATAGCGGCCGTCGGGAGCAACGGTCAGATGCTCAACGCCGGCGCCGCAGTTATTCATGTTGGTCAGAAAAATCCGGTCGGTGAGCGTGCTGATCTCGATGAAGTTTCCCTTCCGGTATTCGGCGGCAACCCGCTTGCCGATAACCACCATCTGTTCCCGGCAGATTTGAAGCTCCGGTTCTTCGAATTGGGCAAGGTCTTTCAGGATAATGTTGAGCCTGCCGAATTTCCCCATCAGTTGCCGGACCATCCCGGAGAGCTGCCGCAGACGGTCCCTGCCGACGCGCAATATGATATTGGCGCAGGGATTCTCGGCCAGTGCAGGTGCATCCTCCAGCCGGTGATCATCGATAACAAGAACGGTTCCCCCTGCGCAGGGGTTCTGCCCGGGCGGCATGATGCTGATATGGTCAGCACTCTCGACCAGTCTTACATATTCCTCCGGCAGGGGCGAGTCGCCATGAACGAAGTTGATATGCAACCCGTTGCGAATCGCATGATCCACGACCCGGCGCAGCAGCTCCAGGGGCATCAGACCGCTCGACGGGACCGGTTTGACGTCGTAATAACAGAACGACGCGGCAGCAGGTTCCAGGATCACTACCAGGTACTTGATCATTGGCATCGCTCAGAGGCAAGCTTTCGCTTCAGCTTGTACCAGTAATAGTTGTTGGCGCGTACCCGCGCCTTGTGCATGTTGCACAAATAGGTAGCCCGCTGAAAAATCGTATCGGTGTCCGCGTAATCGTAGTTGGCACCCTGACACCAGGCGCATCCCGAGGCGACCTCGCAGGTGCGGCATGCTTCAGAACTCTGCGAGAACCTGTCCAGCGACAGAAACGGCCGCAGTTTATTGAAATCGATGCCGTCCCGGCAATTGCCGATGGTGATGGCCTCTTTCCGGGCCAGGGAGAAGGGGGTAAAGCGATGACACGGATAGAAATGCCCCTGGCAATCCACGGTCAGCATTCTGCCGGTGCCGCACCAGTTGTGGTTGTCCTGTACCGGTTGGCCGATGTGTTCCGAAAAAAACGAACAGGTGTGCTCCGCATACAGAGTCCCGTCAATGATGCGGTCGGCCAGTTCCAGCAACTGCTTTTCGAAAATCCGCTCGTCCCCCTCCCGCCAGACGTCTTCAAAAACCACATTGATGCTTACGTGCCGGATGCCCAAGGCGAACAGATGCAGCACGCTGTCGGCGACATGGGGAAGATCGTCGCTGGCGACGGTCACCTTGGTGCTGGCGCCGGGAAACTGCGCCAGCCATAGCGGAATGTTGCGGGCGGTATCCGCGTAAGAACCCTTGCCTGAGGGGTAAACCCGATGCAGATCGTGCTTTTCGGGAGTGCCGTCGATGGTGATGCCGATACTCAGGTGATCCCTGTTTTTGGCGACAAATTGCTGCACCGCCGGCTTGTCGTACAGAATGCCGTTGCTGGTGAGGCTAAAGCGATAACTCTCCGCCCAGGGATGCTCCTGTTGCCGCTGTTTGTACTCGATATACGCGCAGATCCGGTCGATCAGTCCGATTTCCAGCAGAGGTTCGCCGCCGATAAAATCCCAGACTATCGCCTGTTCAGGGAACAGATCCCGATTTTCGACGAGATAGTCGATCGCCTGTCTGGCAACCTCGAAGTCCATTCTGGTATGCGCGTTCTTGCCGACCAGATAACAGTAATGGCATCTCAGCTGGCAATCCTCGGTCACCATGAAGGTCACGGTTTTTGCCGCGGATTTCATCCAGACCGAAGGCGCTTTTGCGATGTTCTGATTCACCATGGGAAGCGGCCTTCAGGAAAGGGGCTGCGCCGGGCAATGACGGCTGCAACGCGGAAAAAGCAAGGCGGAATGATGTGGGTAAGGTAAGCGGTAAAAGCCCGGGGACCACGCAAGGATGTGATCCCCGGGATAAAAGAGACGATCGATGCTTCTTATTTGCTGACGGTGATGCATTCGTCCTTGCAGCCGGACAGGCACTGTCCCCCGCAACCGCCTTCACAGTCGGAGGAGGCAGCCCGCACCTGTTTCGTGGAAGCGCTCAGCGAGGCTCCCATGGCAAGAAAAGAAAACCCGGGAAGGGTTTTTTCCGAAAGATGCCCCATCTTCCCCCAAGACCGCTCACTGCTTCCATAATATTCCTCCCTCGTGAAAGTAACGCCGTTAGCTGGTTTCCATCCGGAAACGGCCCGTTTCCCAGATGCAAACCACGCTGCACCCTTCCGCAGTTTCCGGATGGACACTAGCTGTATTTATATCCGACACAAGGAAATGTCAACATCAATAAACGGCCCCCATGGGACAAGAAAGCCCCCTTGCAGACCCTGAAAAGTGGGCTTGCAATGAATAGGGAAATCTGCCATTTTTCTTTTTTTGCCTGTCAGCGTGTGTTAAAATGCACTCTATTTTTCCAAATTCTCACGCTGACATCAGCTTGCGAAAGACAAGACCATGGAGATTCGCGGAACAACCATCATCTGTGTGCGGCACAATGGTCAGGTCACCATGGCCGGGGACGGTCAGGTCACCCTGGGCAGCACGGTCATGAAACACGGCGCCCGCAAGATTCGGCGTATGTACGAAGGCCGAATCCTGGCCGGGTTTGCCGGCTCAACCGCCGATGCCTTCACACTGTTCGAAAAATTCGAGGCCAAGGTACAGGAATTTCACGGCAATCTGCCCAAAGCCGCCGTCGCACTGGCCAAGGACTGGCGGACCGACCAGATCCTGCGTAAACTCGAAGCGCTGTTGATTGTCGCCGATGCCAGCAACACCCTTGTGCTTTCCGGGGCCGGCGATGTCATCGAGCCTGATGACGGCATTGCCGCTATCGGCTCGGGCGGCTGTTATGCCCTGGCTGCGGCGCGGGCCATGACACGGCATGCAGACCTGGCGGCGGACCGGATCGCCACCGAGGCTTTGCGTATCGCCGGGGAAATCTGCATTTATACCAACGACCACATTTCGTCGGAGAGTCTGCCGTGACCAATTTCACTCCGCGCGAAATCGTCTCCGAACTGGACCGCTACATCATCGGCCAGAAACAGGCCAAGCGCGCCGTCGCTGTAGCGCTGCGCAACCGCTGGCGCCGTCAGCAGGTGCCGGAAGAACTGCGGGACGAAATCGCACCGAAAAACATCATCATGATCGGCCCCACCGGGGTCGGCAAGACCGAAATCGCCCGGCGCCTCGCGCGCCTCGCCCAGGCGCCTTTCATCAAGGTCGAGGCCAGCAAATTCACCGAGGTCGGCTACGTCGGTCGCGATGTTGAAAGCATGGTACGGGACCTGCTGGATCTCGCCATCATCATGGTCCGCGAGGAGGAGGCCCTCAAGGTACGGGTCAAAGCCGAAGATCTGGCCGAGGAACGTCTGCTCGACCTGCTGCTGCCCGGCACTGCGTCCATGGAACCCGAACTGGCCTCCGGTGAGGCCGGAGAAGGTGGCACCCGCGACAAACTGCGCAAACTGCTGCGCAGGGGCACCCTCGATGAACGCATCGTGGAACTCGAAGTGCAGTCGGCCCAGATGCCGATGATGGAAATTTTCACGCCGCAGGGGACCGAGGAGATGGGGATCAACATCAAGGAGATGTTTGGCAACCTTTTCCCCAAAAAAACCAAGCGGCGCAAAATCAAGGTGAGCGAGGCCCGGGAACTGCTCATCGAGCAGGAAGCCGAGCGTCTGGTCGACATGGACAAGGTCAACGGCCTGGCTCGTGAGCGGGTCGAACAGAGCGGCATCATCTTCATCGACGAAATCGACAAAATCGCCGGGCAGGCCGGCCGTCAGGGCCCGGATGTTTCCCGCGAAGGGGTGCAGCGCGACATTCTGCCGATTGTCGAGGGCAGCACCGTCAACACCAAATACGGGCCGGTCAAAACAGACCATATCCTGTTCATCGCCGCCGGAGCTTTCCACGTCTCCAAACCGTCGGACCTGATCCCCGAACTGCAGGGACGCTTCCCGATCCGCGTGGAGCTTGCCAGCCTGGGCGAGGAGGAATTTTTCCGCATCCTCACCGAGCCGAAAAACGCCCTGATCCGCCAGTATGAGGCGCTGATGGCCACCGAAGACATCCTTCTGGATTTCGACAGCGAGGCGATCCGTGAAATCGCCCGCATCGCCACCCAGGTCAACAGCCAGACGGAAAACATCGGCGCGCGCCGGTTGCACACCATCATGGAAAAGCTGCTCGAAGAGCTCTCCTTCGATGCGCCGGAGCATCAGCAACAGCGCGTCCGAATCGATGTCGATTTCGTGCGCCGACAACTGGCCGACATCGCCCGCGACGAGGATCTGTCGCGATATATTTTGTAAGGTTCCAGGCCAAAGGCAAAAGGCCCGAGGTTTCAGGTTTTAAACTTACAGCTTATAGCTTACAGCTATCTTCTCGAAAGAGCCTGTCCTATGGAAGAGTTGATCAGAAAAGCCAACGTGCTGATGGAGGCATTGCCCTACATCCAACGTTTCAACAACAAGACCATCGTCATCAAATACGGCGGACACGCCATGGTCGACGAACGTCTCAAGCACGAGTTCGCCCGTGACGTGGTGCTGTTGAAATTCATCGGGCTCAATCCGGTCATCGTCCACGGCGGCGGCCCCCAGATCGGCCAGGTGCTCAAATCCATGGGCAAGGAGTCGCGCTTCGTACAGGGCATGCGGGTCACCGACCAGGAAACCATGGACGTGGCCGAAATGGTCCTCGGCGGCAAGGTCAACAAGGAGATCGTAGCCAACATCAACCGCCATGACGGACGGGCCGTCGGCCTCAGCGGCAAGGACGGCCGCCTGATCACGGCGCGCAAGCTGGAGCTGACCGCCATCAACCCCGACACCCTGACCCCCGAGATCATCGACGTGGGGCTGGTGGGCGAGGTGGAAAGTGTCAACACCAGCATCATCACCGCCCTTGAGGAAAGCGGCTTCATCCCGGTCATCGCTCCTGTCGGGGCAGGGCTGGGCGGCGAAACCTACAATATCAATGCCGACCTGGTGGCGGGCCGCGTCGCCGGGGCACTGCGCGCGGAAAAGCTGATACTGCTGACCGACGTGGAGGGTGTCAAGGACAAGCAAGGCAAGCTGATCTCCACCATTGACACCCGCCGGGTGCCGGACCTTATCAACGACGGCACCATCACCGGCGGCATGATTCCGAAACTCAACTGTTGCATCGACGCCATCGACGAGGGCGTTCATACCGCACATATCATCGACGGCCGCGTGGAACATGCCTGCCTTCTGGAAATTTTTACCGATCACGGCATCGGCACCGCCGTAGGGAGATTCGCATCATGATATCACAGGAATGGATCGAACGTGGCGAAGCCCACGTGGTAAAAACTTACGGCCGCTATCCGCTGGTCGCCGTCCAGGGAAAAGGGTGCCGTTTGTGGGATGCCGACGGCAAAAGCTACCTGGACTTTCTTGCCGGCGTGGCGGTCAACAATCTTGGTCACTGCCATCCCAGGGTGGTGGCCGCCCTGCAGCAGCAGGCAGCGCGCCTGATCCACTGCTCCAACTATTACCACATCCCCAGCCAGATCGAACTGGCGGAACTGCTGTGCGAGCACTCTTTCGGGGATCGCGTGTTCTTCTGCAACAGCGGCGCCGAAGCCAATGAAGCCGCCATGAAGCTGGTGCGCAAATACAGCGCCGAAAATTTCAACAACGATCGCTTCGAAGTCATCACCGCCCTGGCTTCGTTTCACGGCCGCACCATCGGCACCATCAGCGCCACCGGACAGGACAAGGTCAAGGCCGGCTTCAACCCATTGCTGCCGGGCTTCCATTATGTGCCCTTCGGCGACGTCGAGGCGCTGCGCAAGGCCATCACGCCCCGCATCTGCGCTGTCATGCTGGAACCGGTTCAGGGCGAGGGCGGGGTACGCGTGGCGCCGCCAGGCTACCTGGCCGAAGTGCGCCGCATCTGTGACGAGCACGATCTGCTGCTGGTGTTCGATGAAGTGCAGTGTGGCTGCGGCCGCACCGGCACCCTGTTCGCTTACGAGCAGCACGACGTGGCACCCGACATCATGACCCTGGCCAAGGCCCTGGCCGGAGGGCCGCCCATTGGCGCCATGATCGCCACGGAAAAGGTTGCCGCCTGTTTCGGCCCGGGCTCCCACGGCTCGACTTTCGGCGGCAACCCGCTGATGACCAGCGCCGCCCTCGCCGCCATGCGCACTTTGCTCGAAGATGGCGTGCTCGACAACTGCAGGGCCATGGGCGAGTACCTGCGTGGCCGACTGCTGGAGTTCAAGGAGCGATTCCCCTTTATCTCCGAGGTGCGAGGCCGCGGCCTGATTTTGGGCATGGAATTGACCATCCCCGGCGCCGATATCGTTTCGCGGGCCCTGCAGAAGGGACTGCTGATCAACTGCACCGCCAACACGGTGCTGCGCTTCGTGCCGCCCCTGATCGTGACCCGAGAGGAAATCGACGAGGCGATGGCCATCCTCGGCGACGTTCTGCAGGAATTCTGATTTCAATAGACGGGCCGCTGTCGCAGTCCCGTCCTTTTAGGAGGATCGATCGTGAAAAAAGACTTTCTCTGCCTTACCGACTGGAGCATCGAGGAACTTGAAGGCCTGTTCGCCCTCGCCGCCGATCTGAAAGCCCGGCAGAAGCGTGGCGAGCAACATCACCTGCTCGGGGGCAAGACCCTGGGCATGGTGTTCGAGAAAAGCTCCACCCGCACCCGCATCTCCTTCGAGGTCGGCATGTACCAGCTCGGCGGCCACGCTTTGTTTCTTTCCTCCGGCACCACCCAGATGGGACGGGGGGAACCGATCAAGGATACCGCCCGCGTCATGTCCCGCTACGTGGACGGCATCATGATCCGCACCTTTTCCCAGCAGGGGGTCGAGGAACTGGCCCGATGGTCGAGCATTCCGGTCATCAACGGCCTCACCGACATGTACCACCCGTGTCAGGTTATGGCCGATCTTCTGACCGTCATCGAGCACAAGAAAAATTACCGCGAGCAGATCTACTGCTGGATTGGCGACGGCAACAACATGGCCAACAGCTGGATCAATGCCGCCGTCATGTTCGGTTTTGAACTGCGCGTGGCCACCCCCAGGGGCTATGAACCGCACCCCGTGGTGGTGGAACGCGCCAGACAGCGCGGCGCCCGCATTGTCTATACCAACGATCCGCTGGAAGCCGCCCGGGGCGCCGACATCCTCAACACCGACGTCTGGGCCAGCATGGGCCAGGAGGAGGAACAGGCCAAACGCGTTACCGCCTTCAACGGCTTCCAGATCAACGACAAGGTAATCGCCGCCGCCGCTTCCGATTGCATCCTGATGCACTGCCTGCCGGCACATCGCGGCGAGGAGATCACCGACGAAGCCATCGAAAGCCGGCACTCGGTGGTTTTTGACGAAGCCGAGAACCGCCTGCATATTCAAAAAGCCATCATGGCGACCTTGATGGCCTGAAGATGCCGGAGTGGAGCATGACCATCACCTGCCCATATTGCGGATTCAGCCAGCAAGTCCCGCCGGACCGCATCCCGGCCGAAGCCACCGAAGCGACCTGTCCACGCTGTCAGGCGAGTTTTGCCCTGCCCGTGGCCCCGGCAAAGAGCCTGAATCAGGCCGCGGACAAAATCGTTTCTGAAAATCCTGAAATCACCTGTCCGGCAGCCAGCGGAGATCTCACGGATGGGCAAACGGCCACGCAGGAAGGCCCGGCTGCTTTTGCGGAGCCCCGGAAAAGCTGTCCTACCTGCGGGCAGACGCAGGCGGCTCCTCTTGCCGCCGTATACGCCGGTTTCTGGATACGGGCCGCGGCGGCGGCCATCGATTCGATAGCCGCCTGGATTCTGCAACTGACCCTGAGTCTGCTTCTGGGAGCCGTCCTGCAACTGATCGCGCCCGACATTGAAGCCACCTCGGTGTCTTCCATCGTAATGCTGGCGCTTTTCAGCAGCGCGGTCGGCATGGCCTACTATGTGGTGTTCACCGGCGCCTGCGGTCAGACGCCTGGCAAGATGCTGCTGCGATTGAAAGTGGTTCGCCGGGACGGACAAAACATGACTTACGGGCGCGCCGCGCTGCGGGAAATCCTCGGCAAATTCGTTTCCGGCATCACCCTCGGCATCGGCTACCTGATGGTCGCGTTCGACGCTCACAAACAGGGTCTGCACGACAAAATCGCTGACACCTGCGTGATTCATCTATGAAGCATCCCATAAGGTTTTCGGCACAACGAGAACCTGCCATCGACATCGCCGCCGCACATGCGTGACCGGCGTTGCCATAACATTGTCAGAAGGAGTTTTTCCATGTCCAAGCACGGCACTGTCAAAAAGGCTGTCCTGGCCTATTCGGGCGGACTCGACACCTCCATCATCGTACGCTGGCTCATCGAGGAATACGGCTGTGAAGTCATTGCCTTCTCCGCCGACCTCGGCCAGGGTCAGGAACTCGACGGCATCCCCGAAAAAGCCCGTAAAACCGGCGCCAGCAAATGCTATGTTGAGGATCTGCGCGAAGAGTTCGTCCGTGATTTCGTCTTCCCCATGTTCCGCGCCAACGCCATCTACGAGGGGCGTTATTTCCTTGGCACTTCCATCGCCCGTCCGCTGATCTCCAAAAAGCAGATGGAGATCGCCCTGGCCGAGGAAGCCGATGCCGTCTGCCATGGCGCCACCGGCAAAGGCAACGACCAGGTCCGGTTTGAACTGGCCTACTACCATTTCAACCCCGAGATCAAGATCATCGCTCCCTGGCGGGAATGGGATCTCAACAGCCGCGAAGCCCTCATCGCCTACGCCAACAAGCATGGCATCCCCGTGCCGGTGACCAAGAAACGCCCCTGGAGCAGCGACCGCAACCTGCTGCACATCTCCTTCGAAGGCGGCATTCTTGAGAATCCCTGGGCCGAACCGCCGGAAGAAATGTATCTGTTGTCCGTCGCCCCCGAAGAGGCTCCCGACAAGCCGGAATACGTCGAAATCGAATTCCGCAACGGCGATCCGGTAGCCATCAACGGACAAGCCCTGTCCCCGGCGCAACTGCTCGCCCACCTCAACGAACTGGGCGGCAAGCACGGCATCGGCCGCGCCGACATCATGGAAAACCGCTTCGTCGGCATGAAGAGTCGCGGTGTCTATGAAACCCCCGGAGGCACCATCCTTGAGGAAGCCCATCGCGGCGTCGAGCAGATCACCATGGACCGCGAGGTGCTCAACCTGCGCGATTCCCTGATCCCCCGCTACGCCACCATGGTCTACAACGGCTTCTGGTTCGCTCCCGAGCGTGAAGCGATGCAGGCGCTGACCGACGAAACCCAGAAAACCGTCAACGGCGTGGCCCGCGTCAAACTGTACAAGGGACACTGCCGGGTGGTGGGCCGCAAGTCCGACACCAACAGCCTCTTCGATCCGGAAGTGGCGACCTTCGAAGCCGACGAAGTCTACAATCAGGCCGACGCCGAGGGCTTCATCCGCCTCAATGCCCTGCGCCTGCGCATCCGCAGCGCCATGCAGAAAAAACGCGGTTAACGTCGGTAATTAGTGAATAGTGACTGGTGATTTGTTTTTCTAAACACAAATCATCGGTCACCCCTCACGGATCATTATTTGCAGTGGCTGGTGACTGGTAACTGAATAAGGGCAATCGCGCTTTTCACCAATCACAAATCACCAGTCACTGCCTTTCAGTTTTATCAACGGAGCGATTCAACCATGAGCAAAAAGCCCTGGGCCGGACGATTCACCCAGCCTACCGATGCCTTCGTCGAGGCGTTCACCGCCTCCATCGATTTCGATCAGCGCCTCTACCGTTACGACATCCAGGGGTCCGTGGCCCACGCCCGCATGCTGGCCCGCCAGGGCATCATTACGGCAGGCGAAGCTCAAACCATCATCTCCGGGCTTGAATCGATCCTGACCGATATCGAAAAAGGCGATTTCGAGTTCTCCGTGTCCCTGGAAGACATCCACATGAACATCGAGGCACGCCTGATCGAGCGTGTCGGGGCCGTCGGCGGCAAGCTGCATACCGCCAGGTCCCGCAATGACCAGGTCGCCCTCGACATCCGCCTTTACCTGCGCGACGAAGTCCGGGAGGTGCGCTCCTATCTCGAACAGGTGCAGGAAAGCCTGTTGGAACAGGCTGAACGCAACCTGGGTGTCATCATGCCCGGCTACACGCACTTGCAGACCGCGCAGCCGATTCTGTTTTCGCACCACATGATGGCCTACTATGAGATGTTCCGGCGTGATTCCGAGCGCATGGCCGATCTTCTCAAGCGCATCAACCAGCTCCCTTTGGGGGCCGGCGCACTGGCCGGGACCACCTTCCCCATCGATCGGGAGTTTGTCGCCGAACAGCTCGGTTTTGACGGGGTGACCCGCAACAGCCTCGATTCGGTGTCGGACCGGGATTTCGCCCTCGAATTCTGCGGCGCCGCCAGCATCGCGATGATGCACCTGTCGCGCCTTTCCGAAGAACTGATCCTGTGGTCGAGCGCCGATTTCCATTTCATCGACCTGTCCGATGCCTTCTGCACCGGCAGCTCCATCATGCCACAGAAGAAAAATCCGGATGTGCCGGAACTGGTGCGCGGCAAAACCGGGCGGGTGTATGGCAACCTCATAAGCCTGCTGACCGTGATGAAGGCCTTGCCCCTGGCCTACAACAAGGACATGCAGGAAGACAAGGAGCCGCTGTTCGACACCATCGACACGGTCAAGGGCAGCCTGAAGATTTTCGCCGACATGATCGCCCAGATGAGCATCCGCGCCGACAACATGCGCGAAGCCGCCGCCCGGGGCTTTTCCACGGCAACCGATGTGGCCGACTATGTGGTGCGCAAAGGTATCCCGTTTCGCGAGGCACACGAGATCGTCGGCAAAACGGTGCGCTACTGCATCGAGCACGACAAACCGATCGAGGCACTGAGCCTGGAGGAATTCAAAGCCTTTTCGTCCGCTATCGAAGCGGATATCTACGATTTCATCACCCTTGAGGCTTCTGTCAATTCCCGCCGGGCCACCGGCGGCACGGCACGCGAAACCGTCGCCCGGGAAATCTCCCGTGCCCGCCAGGAACGCCTGCAGAGGATGTAACCATGAAACCTCATCGACTGCAAACATGCCTGCTGCTTGCCGTGCTGGTGGTAATGGCCCTGGGCGCCGGCTGCGGCCGCAAAGGACCGGTGCGCCCCCAACGGCAACCGTTGCCCGCTGCGCCGGAGCACCTCGAACTGCGCCAGCAGGGCGACGGCATGCTGCTGTCCTGGAGCATGCCGCGCCTCAACCAGGACGGTACCGAGCTTACCGACCTGGCGGGTTTCAAGATCATGCGCATGGAATTCGAGCCGAATCAGGACTGTCCCGATTGTCGCGACACCTCCATACTGCTACGTCAGATCGAGCTCGCATACCTGCGTGATGTTCAGCAATCGGACGGCCGCTTTTTCATGGCGGACACCGGATTGCAGCAGGGCCGCGGCTATCAGTATCGCGTTATCCCCTACAATCTCTGGGGCCAGGACGGCACGCCGGCCGAGGCTCGCCAGGTTGTTACCTTCCTGCCGCCGGCGCCGCAACAGGTCGCTGCCGAAACCGCCGATGGTGTATTGACTCTGACCTGGCAAGCCCCTGCGCTGCCCGCCGGTCTCGAACTGGTCGGCTACAATGTCTACCGCCGACGTCCCGGGCGGCCCTTCGCCATCGCTCCGCTAAACCCCCATCCCCTTGCGGAACCGCGTTTCGAGGACCGCTTATTCAAAAGCGGCAGCACCTATCTTTACGCCGTCAGGGCGATTGTGAAGCAGGACAGCCAGGAAATCGAAAGTCTCCTCTCCAAAGCGGAGGTGGCGACGCCCTGGGCTGGCGCCGAGGCACCTTTTTGACATATGGAAAGAGCTATGTTACGGTTTTAGCTTGTTTAGATCTGAAATATTCTTTTCATTAAACTCGCCAATTCAATCAGGAGTCTGTTTTTTATGAACCACTTTCAATACCGCAACAACGATCTCTGCTGCGAAGAAGTCCCCCTGAAGGATATCGCCACCCAGGTCGGCACGCCGTTCTATGTATACTCCCACGCCACCTTGAGCCGACACCTGGAGACCTTTTCCTCCGCCTTTGCCGAGGTACCGCACCTGATCTGCTATTCCATCAAGGCCAACAGCAACCTGGCGGTACTCAAAACCTTCGTCAACCACGGTGCCGGTTTTGACATCGTCTCCGGTGGCGAACTGTTCCGCGCTCAAAAGGTCGGCTGCGATGCCGCCAAAATCGTCTACTCAGGCGTCGGCAAGACCGAAACCGAGATCGCCGATGCGCTGCAGGCCGGCATCCTGATGTTCAACGTCGAGTCGACGCAGGAACTTGACACCATCAATGCAGTGGCGGGCCGCCTCGGCAAAAAAGCCGGCATCGCGCTCCGTGTCAACCCCGACGTCGACCCGCAGACCCATCCGTACATCTCCACCGGCATGAAGAAGGCCAAGTTCGGCATCAACATTTCCCAGGCCCTGGAGGACTATCGCCGCGCTGCGAGCCTGCCGAATCTTGAAGTTATCGGGGTAGACTGCCATATCGGCAGCCAGTTGACCAAGCTGTCGCCTTTTGTCGACGCCATCGCTAAAATCCGCGAACTGGTGGAAAACCTGCAGCAGGAGGGCTTTGCCATCAAGTATCTGGATCTGGGAGGCGGCCTCGGTATCACCTACGACGCGGAACAGCCTCCCAGCCCCGCCGATTACGCCAGGGCCATCATTGAAGGGACCAGGGGCCTTGGTGTCACCCTGATTTTCGAACCGGGCCGCGTCATGGTCGGCAACGCCGGCATGCTAATCACCAGGGTCCTTTACGTCAAAAAGGGCGAAGCCAAAAATTTCGTCATTGTCGACGCCGCCATGAACGATCTGACCCGTCCGGCCCTGTACGGTTCCTACCAGGGCATCCAGGCCGCGGATCGCTCCATCGACGGCACCATCATCGCCGACGTGGTCGGTCCCATCTGTGAATCGGGCGACTTCCTCGCCCAGGACCGCGAGATCCCCGCTTTTTCCCAGGGTGACCTGGTAGCGGTAGCCTCCGCCGGAGCCTACGGATTCACCATGAGCTCCAACTACAACAGTCGTCGCCGGGTTCCCGAAATCATGGTCAAAAACGACAAGGTCATGGTGGTCCGCCAGCGCGAAACCTACGACGACCTGATCAAGGGCGAAACCATTCCGGAAGGGCTGTAATGGCCGATGGCTCCGCCGGGACCCCGAGCCCCGGCAGCACATCCGCTCCCATTGTTTACGGAGGACACCCCATGTTTACAGGATCCATGGTCGCCATCATCACCCCGTTCGACAAGGATGGACGTTTTGATGAAGAGGCCTTCAGACAGCTGATCGAATTTCAGATCGAAAACGGTACGGACGTCATCGTCCCCTGCGGCACCACCGGCGAATCCGCCACACTCGATCACGCCGAACATAAACGCGTGATCAAGTCCTGTATCGAGCAGGTAGACAAGCGGGTTCCGGTGCTGGCCGGTACCGGTTCCAACGCCACCACCGAAGCCATCGAACTGAGCCAGAACGCCAAGACGATGGGTGCCGACGGTGTGCTGCTTATTTCCCCCTACTACAACAAGCCTTCCCAGGAAGGTGTCTACCGGCACTTCAAGGCGATTGCCGACAACGTGGCCATTCCGCAGGTGCTGTACAACGTACCGGGTCGCACCGGCATGAACATGACCGCCGCGACCACCATCCGCCTCGCCGACCATCCCAACGTGGTCGGCATCAAGGAAGCATCCGGCGATCTGACCCAGATCAGCCAGATTATCGCTGCGGCGGGAGATCGCATCCATGTGGTCTCCGGCGACGATTTTCTGACCTTGCCGATGATGGCCTGCGGTGCCAGAGGGGTTATTTCGGTAACCGCCAACATCCTGCCAAGGGAAATCAAGGCCATGGTGACCGCCATCAATGAAAATCGCTATGATGATGCCAGAAAAATGCACCTGCATCTGCTTGAACTGCATCAGGCCATGTTCATCGAAACCAACCCGGTGCCGATAAAAACCGCCGCTTCCCTCATGGGACTGTGCGGGGATCATCTGCGCATGCCGCTGGCCGAACTGCTGCCTGACAATCTGGCCCGGCTTAAAACAATAATGACCCGTTACGGCCTTATCGATGCCTGACAAGGAGTCCTCATGATCAAAGTAGCTGTCAACGGTGCCGCCGGGCGCATGGGCGGCCGTCTCATCACCGCCATCAAGGAAACCGGGGGGCTGCAACTCACCGGTGCCCTCGAGCACACCGAAAACCCGATGCTCGGTCAGGATGCCGGCCTGTCCGCCGGTTGTGGACCTCTGGGCGTGACCATCTGCAGCGATCTGGACAAGGTGCTCAAAGACACCGAGGTCCTTATCGATTTCACCTTTCCGGAAGTTTCCCTGCGGAATCTGGAAGCCTGCGCCCGCCTCGGCAAGAGCCTGGTGATCGGTTCTACCGGCTTTACCCCGGAGCAGCGCGCCCGGGTCGAAGACCTGGCCAGGCACGTGCCCGTGGTGCTGGCGCCCAACATGAGCGTCGGCGTCAACGCCTGCTTCAAGATTCTCAAAGAGGCGGCGCGTATCCTCGGCGAGGGCTTCGACGTCGAAATCGTCGAACTGCATCACAACAAAAAAAAGGATTCCCCCAGCGGCACCGCGGTGCGCATGGGCGAAATCGTCGCCGAAGCCCTGGGCCGCGACTACAACGAATGCGCCGTTTACCACCGCGAGGGAATGTGCGGCGCCCGCACCCAGGAAGAGATCGGCATGCAGACGGTGCGTGGCGGCGACATCGTCGGCGAGCACACCGTCTACTTCATCGGCATGGGTGAACGCATCGAGATCACCCACCGCGCCATGAGCCGCGACATGTTCGCGCGCGGTGCAGTGCGCGCCGCCGCCTGGCTGGCGGATAAGACCCCCGGCCTGTACGATATGCAGGATATCCTTGGATTGAAATAAGTCGGGTTTATATCCACCCCAAAGTCTGGCTCAAACTAAGATAAGGGGATGTATAAGATGAAGACCAACGGCAAATATTCTTGGTTTTAAATCCCCTTTATCCTCTTCATCCCTGTTAATGCGGTTTATTCGGGGTGAGAGCATTACGTATTCTAAAACCTAAACATATATTGGAGAACTACGCATGGCAAAACTTAACGATAACTACCTGAAACTCAAGGCCGGTTACCTGTTCCCTGAGATCGGCCGCCGGGTCAAGGCCTTCAGCCAGGCCAACCCCGACGCCAAAATCATCCGACTGGGTATCGGCGACGTCACCCAGCCTCTGGCTCCGGCGGTTCTCAAGGCCTTTCACGATGCCGTCGAGGATCTGGCCAGCAAGGAAAATTTCATGGGCTACGGCCCCGAGCAGGGCTACGAGTTTCTCATCGACACCCTGATCGAAAAATCCTACAAACCCCTCGGCGTCGAGCTGAAAACCTCCGAGATTTTCATCTCTGACGGCAGCAAGTGTGACTGTGCCAACATCCTCGATATCTTCGCCCTGGACAACAAGGTCGCCATCTGCGACCCTGTCTATCCGGTCTACAACGACACCAACGTCATGATTGGCCGCACCGGCGAGGCGGACGAAAAGGGCTATTACTCAGGACTCACCTACCTGCCCTGCACCGAGGAAAACGGCTTCACCCCTGCCATCCCCTCGGAAAAGGTCGATATCATCTATCTGTGCTACCCCAACAACCCCACCGGCGCGGTGGCAAGCCGGGAAGATCTCAAGAAATGGGTCGATTTTGCCCTGGCCAACGATGCGGTGATCTTTTTCGACGCCGCCTACGAAGCATTCATCACCGAACCGGGCATCCCCCATTCCATCTATGAAATCGAAGGCGCCCGGCGCTGTGCCATAGAATTCCGCAGTTTCTCCAAGACCGCCGGTTTCACAGGCGTACGCTGCGCCCTGACGGTGGTGCCCGAGGAGCTTATGGCCGATACCGGCAGCGGTGAAAAAGCCTCCCTCAACAAGCTCTGGAACCGTCGCCAGTCGACCAAGTTCAACGGCGTCTCCTACCCGGTGCAGAAAGCTGCCGCCGCTGTCTATTCCGACGAAGGCTGGGCCCAGGTCAAGGAGACGATTGACTATTACATGGAAAATGCACGTCTGATCCGCGAAGGCCTTCAGGCCGCCGGCCTGACCGTGTATGGCGGTGTCAACGCCCCCTACATCTGGCTGAAAACCCCGGGCGGCATGAGCAGCTGGGATTTCTTCGACAAACTGCTGTCCGAGTGCCACGTGGTCGGCACCCCCGGCAGCGGCTTCGGCCCCAGCGGCGAGGGTTTCTACCGTCTTTCAGCCTTCGGTGACCGCCAGAATGTCATTGAAGCCATCGAGCGTATCAAAAACAACCTCGCCTGAACCATCGCAATCCCCGCACGGCGACAAGCGCGTTTAAAAAACACCCCCCGGAGGCAATTCCCCGGGGGTGTTTGGCATCCGCCATCCCTGCCGCATTTACGCTGCCAGACCATCCTCAAGTACTTCACTATTTATTTTTTCCATAACAAATACCGTTTATATAAATATTATCAATTAGACTCCACGCCCGGGATTTGTTAGCTTGTGTCCATCCGGAAACTCCGGATGGATACAGCGCAGTTTTTATATGGGAAACGAGCACTTTTCGCATTAGGCCCCGTGCGATACCACGAGGAGCGCTGGACCCCGCGACCATTAACAGCCGCCGCCTGCCTTTCCGGACGGGAAACAGTTGCGGCGTTTTTTCGATGGCATGCACAAACAGGGAGGAGAAGATGGCAAAAATCCGCAATATAATGGCCGGACGATGGGGAATAATCGGCGCTGGAATCTTTATCGGTGCCCTGGCGGCCCTGCTGCAGAAGTTCGGCAATCCCGGCAACATGGGGGTGTGTGTGGCCTGTTTCGAGCGCGACATCGCCGGCGCGCTCGGCCTGCACCGGGCCGAAGTCGTGCAATACCTGCGACCCGAGGTCATGGGTTTCGTTCTTGGGTCATTGCTGGCCGCCTATCTCTTCAGGGAATTTCGGCCACGTCTCGGTTCGGCACCCATCGTCCGGTTTGTGCTGGGTTTTTTCGCAATGATCGGCGCACTGGTTTTTTTGGGATGTCCCTGGCGGGCGGCTTTGCGCCTGGCCGGCGGCGACGGCAGTGCCATTTTTGGCCTGCTCGGCCTTGTCGCCGGCATCTGGCTTGGCACCCTGTTTTTGAAGGGCGGCTACAATCTCGGCCGCTCCCAATCCACCCAGTCCGCTGCCGGCTGGCTGATGCCCCTGTTCATGCTCGGCATGCTGGCGCTGCTGATGATTTTCCCGGCGATTCCCGGCGCGTCGAAAAACGGGGTGCTTTGGTTCAGCGTCAAAGGGCCGGGCGCCATGCATGCCCCACTCCTGGTTTCCCTGGGTGCAGGGCTGGCCATCGGATTTATCGCTCAGCGGAGCCGCTTCTGCACCATGGGCGCCATTCGCGATTTCGTCCTGTTCCGGCAGACACACCTGCTTGGCGGCTTTATCGCTCTCATCGTCACCGCCCTGGTTGTCAACCTGCTTGTCGGTCAGTTTCATCCCGGCTTTGAGGGGCAGCCCGTAGCACACACCATGCAGTTCTGGAACTTTGCCGGCATGCTGCTGTCCGGTCTGGCCTTCTGCCTGGCAGGTGGCTGCCCGGGACGCCAGCTGTTTCTGGCCGGCGAAGGTGACGGGGACGCGGCCGTGTTTGTTCTGGGCATGGTGGCCGGGGCCGCGGTCAGCCACAATTTCGGGCTGGCCAGCTCCCCGGCAGGCATCGGCCCCTACGGCATGCAGGGCGTTGCGGTCGGGCTACTGGCGTGCCTTTTCATTGGCTTCAGCATGCGAAAAAAAATGGCCTGAGGAGGGCAAAATGACAACAACCATCGATGCACGCGGGCTCTCCTGTCCGCAACCTGTGATGCTGACCCTTGCTGCCATCAAGGCTGGCGAGGCGGATGAAATCATCGTTCTGGTAGATAACGAAGCCTCCCGCGAAAATGTCTGCCGAGCGGCCGGCAACCGCGGCTGGACGGTGGCAAACCTGAGCGACCAAGGCGACGAAACACGGATTACCCTCAACAAAGGATAAGGGTGTGGCGCTCTTCAATTTCAGGGAAGAAAAAAAAACCGCACCGGTTTCGGACGCACCCGGCAGCCGGATGGAACGGGGCATGCTGGTATTTGCCAATACCAGTGAAGTGATCCAAGCGGAAACCATGCTCAAAAAAGCCGGCTGGGAAATCCGCGTAATGGGCCCGCCGCCGGAAATCCGACAGGGCTGCGACCTGGTCATCGAATTCCCCCTGATGGAGCAGTTGAACATCACCAGGGTGTTAACGGAGCAAAATCTGCCGCCCTTGAACACCGTGCCGGTCACCGGCCCGCTGCTGCAACCTGTTGACATCTTCCAGGTCAAGGACTTTGGCCGATATCTCATGGTGCGGGCGGCCAACATGAAGCTGACCCTGGACAAGGAGACGGACATCATTGTCAATATATCGGGTGGTGGCTGTCCCGATGTGCCTTTTCTGGCCGCTTCCATGATCGGCAAAACCCTGGCCGAGGCGCCAAGCCCGCTGGCAATAGGCCATACCCTTTGCGGGTACGCACTGCAACTTGCCTACGAGGAAACCAGACGTCAATGCTGTGTATAGTTGGAACGGTTCCGCGGGAGGATTTCCCACTGGTGGAAGGCGAAGTAATGCGCGAGGGGCAGCACCTTTGCATCGGCAGCCAGCGCGTGGACATCAACCGGGGCACGCCCGCCCTGCTGGGGGCGGCCCTGAAGGCAGCGGAGGTGCTGAATCGCCCAGCGCCCCATGCCTGCCTGGTGGGCGACACGGGCACTGGCAAGGGCAGCCGCAAACTGTACCGCCACCTGACCGAAAATTTGCCCGGTTCGGCGTTTAACACCTTGACATTTCATTATCTGCAACCCATTGTCTACTGGCACAATCGCATCCTGACCGCCATTGATAAAATGACGGCGCGCCCCTGCCTTGTCGCCGACGCAGGATTCATGTATCTTGCGAAAATGGCCGGGGAGGCCGGCGCTTATGATCTTTTCACCCCCGATGTCGGTGAACTGGCATTTCTGGCCGATGAAGAGGCTCCGCATCCCTTCTATACACGCGGATTCATGTTGCATGAAGACAATCGCGTGCCCGATCTGATTGCCCGCGCCTATCAGCACGGCAATACCGCGCGCTATCTGCTGGTCAAGGGCGCAACGGATTACCTGGCGGATGCCGATGGCATCATGGCCAGCGTCGACGGTCCATCGGAAGAAGTGCTGGAAGCGATTGGCGGCACAGGAGATACAGTAACCGGGCTGGTCTCCGTTTTAATCGATTCCGGTATGGATATCCGGGAGGCGGCGGTTGCCGCCATGCGGATCAACCGCCTGGCCGGCCATTATGCACAGCCGACGCCGGCAACCCAGGTGGCGGACATCATTGAGCAGATTCCCCGGGCTTGGGAAGAACTGCAGAGCGTTTGGAGCCAATCATAATGACCTCTGAGAAAATCAAGCTGACGCATATGGTGAAAGCGGCCGGCTGAGCTGCCAAACTGGGCCCGGAGGGCCTGGAAGATGCTTTGACCGGCTTGTTTGCCGAGACCGATCCGAATCTTATTGTCGGACCGGAAACCGCCGATGACGCGGGCGTGTATCGCCTCAGCGAGGACTGCGCCCTGGTCGAGACCACCGACATCATCACCCCCCTGGTCGACGACCCCTTTTTGTTCGGCGCTATCGCCGCCGCCAATGCCCTGTCGGATGTCTTCGCCATGGGCGGGCGTCCGCTGACCGCCATGAACCTCGCTTTCATTCCGCCCTGCGGTCTTCCCCGCGAAGCCCTGCGGGAATTGCTGGACGGCGGTGCCCGCAAGATTCGAGAGGCCGGCGCATGCCTGGTTGGCGGCCACACCGTTGAAGATGACGAGCTCAAATACGGCCTGGCCGTAACCGGCGTTGTCCATCCGCAGCGGGTGGTGCGCAATTCAACGGCCCGCCCCGGGGATGTGCTGATCCTCACCAAACCCATTGGCACGGGTATTGTTGCCACCGGCATCAAGGCGGAAATGGTCGCCGATGCCACCGTGGCAGAAGCCTGCCGCTGGATGGCAACCCTCAACGGTCAGGCGGCCGCCATCATGACCGCATGCGGTGCCCATGCCTGCACCGACATCACCGGCTTCGGCCTCATCGGTCACGCCTCGGAGATGGCCCGTGGAGCCGGCGTCACCCTGGCACTGCGTCTGGCGAACGTACCGGTGATCAACGGGGTCGCGGACCTGGTCCGCGACGGGTTGGTGCCCGGAGGCTGTTACCGCAACCGCGCCTATTATGCCCGTATGCTCCTTGATGCCCGGCCCGACCGGGTCGATGCTGACATGCCGGGTTCAAGCGAGGATCTGCTGCCGTTTTTCGATCCCCAGACATCCGGGGGGCTGCTGATCGCCATGGAAGACGGCGCAGCCGATGCGTTTCTGCGCCGAGCGGCCGATGGCGGCTGCTTTGCCGTTGTCGTGGGCGAGGTACTGGAAGGCAGGGACCATGCGGTGGAAATCCGCTGATACCGGCAGCGGCAGTCCCGGGGCAAAACATGAACAACAACCGGTTTTTGGCATCCGCGGCGCAAGCATGGCGTGGAAATTGCGCCTTGACACATCCGCGCCACGGGACTAGCCTGACTGCATGAAAACGACGACCACCCTTTTCAAAGCCCTGGCCCATGATACCCGTCTGCGCATTCTCAATCTGCTGCTAGACGGCGAGGTCTGCGTCTGCCATATCATGGAAATCCTGCAGTTACCCCAATCGACGGCTTCTCGCCATCTGGGCATACTGAAAAATGCGGGACTTGTCATGGACCGCCGCAGCGGCACCTGGGTACATTATTCCCTTGCCCCGCAAATGCCGCCGCCGGCGATGCAGATCCTTGATCTGCTTGGGGCGCACCTGCCGACCCTCAAAACATGTCAGGCCGACCGGGCCCGGTTGGCCGAACCGGAGGTGCGGCGCAAACAGTGTGACTGATTTCCCCATGAGCCATGGCATCGCCCGCCCGGCATCAGGCGTCCGCCCTGTCGGACAGCTTCAGCCACCGCGCAATGTCGAGTTCTCCCGGCAAAAAAGTCCGCCCCCCACAGTGATCCCGGCCAGGCTTCCGTCCAGGGTCCATCCCCCGCAATCGTTGCGTAAACCGGCGTTGCAGCATTTCAGGCGCATCATCGCCGGTTTCGGATCCTCCGCCCTCAATACCGGGCGGCTTATCGAACCGGCCATCCAGAGCAGATCGAAGTCTCCACAAAAACTCTCGGCACCCGGTATCGACACCCCCTCCCGCAGACCGACAAGAAGACGGCATGGCTGGTCGTGCAGACAGCCGATCCAGATGACCGGCAGGCGCACCCTGTCACCGGCAAGCTCGACCCACGCCAGAGGCTTCAAAAGCCACGGAAATTCTTTTTTTGTCTTCATCATGCCTCCGCTCGACTCCTTAAGTAAAACAGGTTGGCACTGCTTGACAAGACACCGCGCGCCATTGCGAGGTCCGGGGAAAAGAACCCTTTTCATCCGTGGGAATGGCTGCTATGGTACTGAACTGACATGAGTTGCAGACTGCTGCCTGCAGCAGACCTTGCAATCCTTATTGCTGTTTTACGCCCACACCGGAGGATGCCATGCCGGCCGTTATCAGCCAGAACCCCCTTGGACAGATTTCTCACACTCCCCTGGTGCGGCTCAGTCGTCTGACACATCCGGACAGCGCCGCTGTCTGGGGCAAAATGGAGAATCTCAACCCTGGCGGCAGCGTCAAGGACCGCATCGCCCTTGCCATGGTCGAAGATGCCGAAAGCCGTGGCTTGATCAAGCCTGGAGCGACCCTGGTGGAACCGACCAGCGGCAATACCGGCATCGGCCTGGCGCTGGTGTGCGCGGTCAAGGGTTACAAACTTATCCTGACCATGCCCGAAACCATGAGTGTCGAACGCCGCAGATTGCTTGCCGCCTACGGCGCCGACCTGGTTTTGACACCGGGAACCCAGGGCATGCGCGGTGCCGTGGCGCGGGCGGAAGAACTCGCCGGCCAGTACGGCTATTTCATCCCCATGCAGTTCAGCAATCCGGCAAATCCCCGCATTCACGAACAGACCACGGGACCGGAAATCATCGCCGCCCTGGATGGCCAGATCGACGCCTTCGTGGCCGGGGTCGGCACCGGTGGCACCATTACCGGCGTGGGGCGGGCTTTGCGCAAAAACAACCCCCAGGTCGATATCGTCGCTGTCGAACCGGCCGCGTCACCGATTTTATCCGGAGGATCACCCGGACCCCATAAAATCCAGGGCATCGGCGCCGGTTTCATTCCGGAGGTTCTCGACACCGGGATCTACCGGGAGGTCATCACCGTCAGGGACGAGGACGCCTTTGCCACGGCGCGCAGGCTGGCAAGGGAGGAAGGATTGTTTGTCGGTATCTCCGCCGGCGCCAACGTATGCGCCGCACTGCGCCTGGCCGAGCGCCTTGGCCCCGGGAAAAACGTGGTAACGGTCCTTTGCGATACCGGAGAGCGCTATCTGTCCGTTGGCGTATTCGACTGAGGAGGCATTCCCTGTATGGGGTCAGCGATGGACGCCGATGCACGCTACGAACGGCTGCTGCAATTGCTGAACAGCCTGGGACCCGCCGCCGTGGCGTTTTCCGGAGGCGTGGATTCGACCCTGCTGCTGCGCGCCGCGCTGGACGCCCTCGGTGCGCGGCAGGTGCTGGCCGTCACCGCCGTTTCGGTGTTTTTCCCTGCCTGGGAGCAACAATACAGCCGTGATCTTGCGCATCAGATCGGCGCGCGCCAGCTGCTGGTACCATGCGATCTGCTGGCCCTGCCGGCCGTGGTCCGCAACGATCCGCTGCGCTGTTATCATTGCAAAAAAGCCCTGTTCGGTGATTGTGCCGAAATGGCGCGGCAAACCGGATTTTCCCTGATGCTGGACGGCACCAACCTCGACGATGGCAGGGATTACCGCCCTGGCAGCCGGGCCGCCCGGGAACTGGGCGTGCGATCCCCGCTGGCCGAGGCCGGCCTTGGCAAACAGGACATCCGCGACCTGAGCCGACGGCTCGGGCTGCCAACCTGGAAGCGCCCGGCCTTCGCCTGCCTGGCGTCGCGCATCCCTTACGGTTCGCCCATCAGTGCTCACGCACTGCGGCAGGTGGATCGATGCGAATCGGCGCTGCGCAGCCTTGGTTTCGACGGATCCCGCGCCCGGCATCATGGCGCCAGCGTCCGCATTGAAATTCCGCTGCCCTTGTTGTCGCAAATACTGGCGGAGCCGACACGGCGAGCGGTTATCCGGGCGGCGAAAGAGGCCGGGTTTACCTATGTCTGTCTCGATCTGGAAGGCTACCGCAGCGGCAGCCTCAACGAAATCCTGACCGAGGCAGAGGGATGATTTTTCTCCGCACCATCGTACCGCCACGGAATTGTTCCCGCTTCGTTTCGCGGGGGTATTCACAAAAATCATTTCAACCGATGGACGTAATGCGATGAATAATTCCCGCTGCCTGTTGTGCATCTGTTTCTGCGCCGGTGTGTTCGCCGCCCTGATCAGCAGCGGAGCTGCCTGGATGGCAGGCAACGCCGGACTGCCCCAATGGCTCGGCGTTAAGCTTGTCCCCGCCTGGAGCGGCGCGTGGATTCACCCTCGCCTGGTATGGGGCGGGCTGTGGGGACTGTTCTATTACACAACGGTCAGTTCTCCCCGGGGTCGTATCCAATGGATGCGCAAGGGGCTGTGGGTCAGCCTGCTGCCTTGCGCCTGGCAGTTGTTTTTTGTCTTTCCCAATCGCACGGACGCGGGCATGCTCGGCCTCGGCCTTGGCACTCTCACCCCCTTGTTCATCCTTTTCTACAACCTCATCTGGGGCGCTACCACCGGCATTTTCGCCCGCGCCTTCTACGGCCGCAGCCGATGATCGCGGTCTTTTCTCGGGGAGCTTGCGTTGCATTCGCCCTGGTTCTGTGCCTTGTCTCCTGCGCCTCGCATGCCCTCGCCGCCTCAAGCCTGCGGGGTCGCGTCACACATATCTACGATGGCGACACCATCCGGGTTGCCGGCATCGGCAAGGTCAGACTGCTGGGCATCGACGTGCCGGAAAAGGAAGCTTCATACCGGGATCGCTATTTGCGGCAACGAGGCATCGCGCCGGACAGGCTGCGCCGCATCCACCACCGCGCCCACGCCTATGTCCGTGCAAAAAGCCTCGGACGGATCGTAGTCCTGCGAACAGAGCCGCCAACGCGCGACACCTACGGGCGACTTCTCGCCTATGTCACCCTGCCCGACGGACACATGCTCAACAGACTGCTTCTGCAACAGGGCCTCGCCGCGGTCTACCGACGCTTCGATTTTTCTCTGAAAGGGGATTTTATCGAAAAGGAAGAAGACGCCCGCCTGGCTAAACGGGGCATGTGGCAATAAAAACCTTGATCCCCGGGCTTCAGGTTCATTTCCGGTTGCGCAGCGCCAGCCGTGACATGACGCCGCGGCGGCGGGGGTTGGGCGGCAGGTTGTCCTGCACGAAACGCACATCCTCGATGGTGTAAAAGGCGCGGGGATTGAAGCGTTTGACCAACGTCAGCACATCCTGCAGATTGCGACGTCGGCAGACGGTGAAAATCAGCTGCACCGGGCCGGTTTCACCCCGCGCCCGCAGATTGGTGACGCCGTAGCCGGCTTTCCACAAATGTTCCGTCAGCACAGTGGCATCCTTGCGGGTAATGATGCGCACAATCAGGCTGCCCAGCGCGATACGTTCTTCGATCAGCACGCCGACATAATTGCCGGTGGCGAAGCCGAGGGCAAAGGCCAGATAGGTAAGAACATTGGTCAGGTTCTGCATCACCTGGCTGATGGCCAATACCCATATCAGCGACTCGAAAAATCCCAGCACCGCAGCCCACCCTTTCAGCGACCGGGACACGAAAATGATCCGCAGCGTTCCGATGCTGACATCGATAATCCTGGCAAAAAACACCAGCAGCGGCAACAAAACCAGGCCGAGAGCCCCGCTATCGGGCAGAACTGAACTCACGTGCAGACTCCCTTGTGTGAAAGCGATACATCCGCTTGCAGCTGATCCTCTGCGCCGCCCAATAGGCAGGCCAGTTTGGCTTTGGACCGCTTTTCATCGTCCGCCTGCGTATCCATCCGGAAATTCCGGATGAATACGCATTGAGCGCGACGGCCTGGCGCAAGACGATTTTGCCGGCCGATCATCCCCCTGCCGGCCGACCAGTATCCAGCTGCTGCTCCAGTGCCAGAATACTCAGAGTGGTCGCCAGCACCGTGTCCGGATTAAGGGAGATGCTGTCGATGCCGCATTCCACCAGAAACGCGGCAAATTCGGGGTAATCACTTGGCGCCTGACCGCAGATGCCGATCTTGCATCCACAGGCCTTGACCCGTCTTATGACATCCGAGATCATGCGGGTTACCGCCTCATTGCGTTCGTCGTAAAGATGCGCAACAATCTCGGAATCGCGGTCCAGCCCCAGCAACAGCTGGGTCAGGTCGTTGGACCCGATGGAGAAACCATCGAACAGCGCAGCGAACTCTTCGGCCAGCACCACGTTGGAAGGGATCTCACACATCACATACAGCTCCAGACCGTCCCTGCCCCGTTGCAAACCGGCGCCGGCCATGACCTCGATCACCCGTCGCCCTTCTTCCACGGTGCGGCAGAAGGGGATCATGAGCTTGACGTTTTTCAGTCCCATATCCTCCCGCACCCGCTTCATGGCACGGCATTCGAGCAGGAAACCTTCGCGGTAGCGGTCATCGTAATAGCGCGAGGCCCCCCGGAATCCGATCATGGGGTTCGATTCGTCCGGCTCGAAATAGCTCCCCCCAGCAGGTTGGCGTACTCGTTGCTCTTGAAATCGCTCATGCGCACGATGACGTCGTTGGGGTAGAAAGCCGCGGCCAGGGTGGCGACCCCCTGCGAAAGCTGATCGACAAAAAATTCACCGCCGTCGGAATAACCGGCAATCAGATCGGCGATTTTTTCCCGTGTCTCGCGGTCCTCGACCCTCTCCGGATGCAACAGGGCGATGGGATGCGCCTGAATGGCCGTATTAATGATGAATTCAAGACGCGCCAGCCCCACCCCGTCGTTGGGGATGCGGCGCAGTCCGAACGCCTGCTGCGGATTACCAATGTTCATCATGATACGGGTGCGCGGGCGGTGCAATTCCGCGAGATTGGTCTTTTTGATCTCGAAGGGCAGCTTGCCGGCATACACAAAGCCGGTTTCCCCCTCCGCGCAGCACACCGTCACCGGATGCTCGTCGGCAATAACGGAGGTCGCGTCGCCGGTGCCGATCACGCAGGGAATGCCAAGCTCGCGGCTGACAATGGCGGCATGGCATGTCCGGCCACCGCGATTGGTAACGATGGCGGCGGCTTTTTTCATGACCGGCTCCCAGTCGGGGTCGGTCATGTCCGTCACCAGCACGGCTCCGGGCTGAAAGCGGCCGATCTCCGCTGCGTCCTTGATGACCATGGCCCGGCCGACGCCGATTTTGCTGCCGACCGCCCGGCCCGTTGTGATAATTTCCCCGCGCTGCTGCAGCTGGTATTCCTCCAGCACGTTGCCGGTCAGGGCCGACTGCACCGTTTCCGGCCGCGCCTGCACAATGAACAGTTCGCCGGTTTCACCATCCTTGGCCCATTCGATATCCATGGGGCGGCGATAATGTTCCTCGATGGTGCAGGCCATCCGCGCCAGGGTCAGCACCTCGTCGTCGTCCAGGCAGAAGCGCTCGCGGTCTTCCGGTGCCACGGAAATCTCGCGCGTTGCTTGCGGACCATTATTGAGGCTGTAAACGATCTTTTTTTCTTGCTTCCCAGACGCCGGCTGATGATGGGGCGAAATCCCTGTTTGAGGGTCGGTTTGAAGACAAAAAACTCGTCGGGATTGACCGCACCGCGCACTACGTTTTCGCCCAGCCCCCAGGCCCCGTTGATCAGCACCACCTCGCGAAATCCAGTTTCCGTGGAAATGGTGAACATGACACCGGCGCTGGCCAGGTCGGAGCGCACCATTTTCTGCACGCCGACGGACAGCGCCACGCTCATGTGGTCGAAACCATGATGCTCCCGGTAGGAAATGGCGCGATTGGTAAACAGCGAGGCGAAGCAGTTGCGGCAGGCGGCGAGCAATTCGTCGGCACCGCGGATGTTGAGATAGGTTTCCTGCTGACCGGCAAAAGAGGCGTCCGGCAAATCCTCGGCGGTGGCGCTGGAACGCACCGCCACATCGCAGTCGGCCCCGTACTGCTGCTCCATCCGGGCATAGGCGGTACGGATCGCCTGTTCAAGGGCATCCGGCAATTCGGCATGGCGGATGGCCCGGCGCACCTGGTGGCCGACGGAGGTCAGGCTGTCAATGCTGTCGGCATCGAGATCGGTCAGCAGGCGACTTATCTGCTCATCGAGCCCGGTTTCGCGCAGAAAGAACCGATAAGCCTCGGCGGTCACGGCAAAACCGCCCGGCACCTTGATACCGAGATCCGTCAGGTTGCCTATCATTTCCCCCAGCGAGGCATTTTTCCCTCCCACCAGAGGCAGATCGTCAAGAGCGATATCCTCGAACCACATGATGTGCGCAAACTCTGTCATCGGTTCCTCCCTTTCCAAGCCGGCATGCAAAACGGTACGCTACCTTGCCATCGCCCGCAAATCCCGGGCGTTTCTGTCACCGTAAATTCTAACAGATATCCCTGCGTTCGCCGCCCCGCTCGACCTGTTCACAAGCCGAGATCAACGGACGCCGACGGCAGGCTTGCGAAGCACAGTCCGCGGGACCACCATATTGATTGAAAAATATCGGGCACTGATGCTTTAATGGTTGCGGTCGCAGCCTGGCCACGCTTCGCCAGACCAATTTACCCCGCAACGGAGACATGTATGCCGTTTGATTGCCGTAGCCTTTTTTTAGCCACCGTTTTGCTGGGCTTGTGTTCCGCCTGCACACCGAAACCTCAGGCTCCGCCCCCTCTGCCGGGGTCCGCGCCGGATCCGGGCCAGCCGGCAGCGGCCCTTGACGATCAGGATCTGCAATGGCGCACCTGGCTGGAAGATCTCGGCGAGGAAGCCCTGGCGCAGGGTATCAGCAAAGAGGTACTGCACGACGCGCTGGCGGACCTGCAGCCGGCTCCGGAACTGCTCATGCCCCGCCATAAACAGGCCGAGTTCGCTCTCTCCAAACAGGAATACGTGCAGCGTCTCGCCTCCGAGCAGCGTTTTCAGGCAGGGCTGAAACGAAAGGACGAACTGCGGGATCTGCTGCAAAAGATAGAGTGGCGCTATGGCGTTCCGGAAGCCTACCTGCTGGCCCTGTGGGCGATTGAAAGCGACTTCGGCAAGGGTGCAAACCGCCACCCGGTGATCCGTGCCCTGGCCACACAGGCGTGGCGTAGCCAACGGCCGGCCTTTTTCCGCAAGCAATTGCTGGCCGCGTTGCAGATCCTCGATCAGGAGCGCATGCCAAGCGAGCAGCTGCGCGGTTCCTGGGCCGGCGCCATGGGACATTTCCAGTTCATCCCCACCACCTATCTCGACTATGCGGTCGATTTCAACGACGATGGGAAACGGGATATCTGGACCGATGTGGAGGATGCACTGGCCTCCGCGGCCAGCTACCTGGTCCGGGCGGGGTGGCAAAGACAAACAGCCTGGGGGTGGAGAATCGACCTGCCGGCGGCCTTCGATCGCACCCTGGCCGATCCGGGGGTCAAAAAGAGCCTGGCCGACTGGCGCGCGCTGGGCCTGCCTGCCGTGGCCGGCAGCGACGAGGTGCAGGCCGCACTGCTATTGCCCGACGGACCGCAGGGACCGGCCTTCCTGGTCACCGACAACCTGCGGGTGCTGATGCGCTGGAACCGCTCCGTTGCCTTCGCGCTGGCGGTCGGACATCTGGCGGATCGCTTCGAGCAGGCCGACCGGAACATTCCGGTCGAGGGACCCGCCTCGCCGCTTTAACCGCTACATTGCACCGACCTCCTGATGCGGAAGGGTCATTTCAGATTCATTTTGACCAGCACCTCGTTGGCAGTTTCCTCCAGTGCCTTGCCGGAAACATTGACAGTAGGCCACCCCTGGCGTCGGAACAGAATTTTGGCATAGCGAATTTCCTCCTCGATCTCCCCCAGATCGGCGTAGGCGGCACGCGGATCCTGACCCAGATGTTTAAGGCGGGCGACACGCAGCTCCACCAGCCGCTGGGGGTCGATATACAACCCGACGACCCGCTTCGGATCGACCTGAAACAGCTCCTTGGGCGGTTCGATCCCCAGCACCAGCGGCACATTGGCGACCTTCCAGCCGAGGTGGGCCAGGTAGGTTGAAAGGGGCGTTTTGCTGGTCCGGGAAACCCCGACCAGCACGATATCCGCCTGCAACAGGTGCCGCACCTCCTGCCCGTCGTCGTGCTTGACGGTGAATTCCACCGCTTCGATGCGACGAAAATAGTCATCATCCATATCGTGCAGCAAGCCCGGCGTTTGCCCGGGCGAACGCCCGAAAAACTTGGAAAACTGGGAAAGCAGGGGCGTCACCAGGTCAAAAGCCAGAATCCCCCGGTTTTCACAGGTCTCCTGGATAAACTGCGCCAGCGCCCGGTTGACGACCGTATAGACGACCATGCCCTTGTGTTGCATGACCTCACCGATACCCTGCAGCACGGCGGTTTCATTGCGCACATTGCTGATGCGCCGCAACCGCACCGGCTTGTCCCGGAACTGGGTCAGGACCGCATTGACAATCTTCTCGGCGGTTTCGCCGGTGGCGTCGGACATCAGATAAATGACTTGGGGCGTGGTCATGCAACCTCCGGAAACGGATGCGGGATTCAGGGCGGATCAGACGGCAGAGCCCGGAGCACATCGAGCATGGCATCATGAATAGCGCCATTGCTGGCCACCAGCTGCCGGCCATCGATCGCGGCAGGGCGGCCAGCGAAGTCCGTCACCCTGCCACCGGCTTCGGTCACCAGCAACAGGCCGGCGGCCACGTTCCAGGGCTTGAGATCGAATTCCCAGAAACCGTCAAACCGCCCCGCCGCCACATAACACAGATCAAGCGCCGCGGCACCGTCGCGACGCACGCCGTGGGTCCGATAATAAAACAGCTTGAAATAATCCATCGAGCGGTGCCAGCGGTCGCCAAGCTCGTAAGGAAACCCCGTCGCCAGCAGCGTCCTGGACAGGTCGTCGGCCCGCGACACCTGCAACGGCGCACCATTGAGGAACGCCCCACCGCCGCGCACGGCGGTGAACATTTCGTCATGCACGGGGTCGTACACCACCGCCACCTCCGTCCGCAGGCGCTGCTGCACAGCGATGGATACGCAGAAGAAGGGATAGCCATGCACGAAATTGGTGGTGCCGTCGATGGGGTCGATAACCCACCGCCAATCGCTGCCGGCCTGGCTGGCGCCGCTCTCCTCGGCCAGAATCGCGTGCTGCGGCCAGTCCCGGCGGATACAGGCGAGGATAAGGGCCTCCGAGCCGCGATCGACATCGGTGACCATGTCGACACGCCCCTTGTAATCGACGCGGCGCGAACCGCGCATGGCTTCCAGAATATAGGCGCCGGCACGGCGGGCAGCGGTTTCGGCGGTATTGAGGATTTCCTGCATGGCGGGTAACGTAGCTTTCGTCGGGGCCAAAATTGCGGGACATGAAAACCGCCCCCCCGGTAATTGGCGATCAGTGATTGGTTGTACATAGCACATCCAGCCTGGCTCGTCTCCCGGAAAAAGCGTACCCTGACGTTTACATCCGTCAATGGGTTGAGAGAATCATGGCGCGGCTGCTCCTGTGCTGTTCGGCATGGCCGGACAGCACCTGGCCGGCAGGCCGGTTCCGAAACCTTCCCGCATAAAGCGCCGACAGGGTTTCGTCATGTACCGCTCCAATGGCAGGGATCGCGGGCGATCTCCAGGCTCAGGTAATCACCTTCGCGCAACACGCTGCGGATAATCCCGATGCCGTGAAGGATCTCCTCCTCCGTCACGATAAGGTGGGCGCGGAAACGGATGCTGCAGCCGCCGCAACCGATCAGCAACAATCTGCGGCGGAAAAATGCCCTTACCAGCTGATCCCTTGTATGGTTATCCGGTACGTCAAAGGCGCACATCAGACCGCGCCCCCGAGGATTGGACACCACGCGCGGGAATTCCGCAGCCAGCTGGCACAGCTCCGCCAACAGCAGTTCGCCCTGCCTCCGGGCATTTTCAACCAGCCCTTCCTCCTCGATGATGCGCAGAATATGGGTACAGCGCGCCATGTCGACCAGGTTTCCGCCGAAGGTCGAATTGATGCGACTGCGTTCCTGGAACACGTGGCAACTGACCTCGTCGATACGGCGCGAGGCGAGCATCCCGCACACCTGGGTCTTCTTGCCAAAAGCCAACAGGTCGGGCTGCACGCCGAAATGCTCAAACGCCCAGAACCGTCCCGTCAGCCCGACACCGGTCTGTACTTCGTCGAAGATCAGCAGGATATCGTGACGGTCGCACAACTGCCGCAGGGCCTGCAAAAATTCCGCGCGGAAATGGTTGTCGCCCCCCTCCCCCTGAATCGGCTCGATGATGATCGCGGCGACATCCTCCCCTTGCTCGTCAATGATCCGGCCGATGGTTCCCAGTGCCTCGTTCTCCAGATGGCAAACCGAAGCCAGGTTCTCTTCGGTGATGGGGAAGGTCAGTTTCGGATTGACGATTCGCGGCCAGTCGAATTTGGGGAAAAAGCGCGTCTTGCGCGGATCATAGGTATTGGTCAGCGACAGGGTGTAGCCGGAACGGCCATGGAAGGCCTGGCGGAAATGAATCACCTGCCTGCCGATGTCTTCTTTGTATCCGGCGACCAGATTCTTCCTTACCTTCCAGTCAAAGGCGGTTTTCATGGCATTCTCCACCGCCAGCGCACCGCCGTCGATGAAAAACACATGCGGCATCGCCGAGGGCATGGCGACACGGGCGAAGGTATCGACGAACTCGGCCATGGCCGTGGTATAGACGTCCGAGTTGGAAGGCTTGTTCACCGCCAACCGGCCCAGCCGCGCCCGCTCCTTCAGCAACCGGGGATGGTTGTAGCCCACCGCCATGGAAGCGTACATGGAAAAGAAATCGAGGAACCGTTCCCCCGTGCGCTGATCGACAAACCAGCTCCCCAGGGAACGATCCAGATCGAGAATAATATCGTACCCTTCGGTCAGCATATAGCGGCCCAGGGTCCGCTTTACATCGTGGGGATGAATCACAGGCACCTCCGCTTTCGACAAAACAGGTCAGCATTTGGCCGGGTTTCCGGATAAACACAGTTTAGCAGCACGGAGGGTTTGGGCAACGAGACGTGCAGGGGCGGATCGCGAACCGCCCCTGTCCAAAGAATAGGCAATGAGGAAATTAGCCTGATAAATCAGGGCTCAGCACACTGTCTATCAGACTTTTACGGGGGGTTTTACACAGCGCCTGTGGATAGCTGGAGTATTGATACGCTCCGTGCCGGTCCTTGCAAACCTGCGCCCCGATAGCCTTGCAATGAAAAATGGCATCTGTTAAGACTCATGTATAAAAATTCCAAGGAGAACCCGACATGAGTGATTTTCTGGAAGCCCTCGATGCCCTCTTTCACGAAACCTTTCTCGGCATCGGCGTCGGCCGTTTTGCCGCCGCATTCGGTATCATCGTTGCTTTCCTTATCCTGAAAAAAGTTTTCGGCCATGTATTCGTCAACGTCATCTTCCCACTGGCCACCCGGACGCAGAGCCGCTATGACGACGAATTTTTGAACTGCATCCGCAAACCGGCCGAACTGCTGGTGATCATCATCGGTCTGTTCATCGCCGTGCAGGTCCTGCAACTGCCCACCGCTCCGGTCGACATCCGGCGCGGTGCCCACGCTCTGCTCAAGGTGCTGGTCACCTTCGATATCGGCTGGGCCCTGTTCAATCTGGTCAGCCTCCTCGACATCTTTTTGTCCGGATGGGTCAGCAAAACCGAATCACCCCTCGATGACCACCTGCTGCCGTTTATCCGCAAGAGCCTGCGGGCGTTTATCATCTTTCTGGCGGTGATCATGACCATCCAGAACCTCGGCTACTCCATCTCGGGACTGCTGGCTTCCCTCGGCATCGGCGGCCTGGCCGTGGCCCTGGCGGCCAAGGACACCCTGTCGAATGTGTTCGGCTCGTTCATGATCATCCTCGACCGGCCGTTTCATATCGGCGACTGGGTCAAGGCCGGCGACATGGAAGGCGTGGTCGAAGAGGTCGGCTTCCGCTCCACCAAGATCCGCACCTTCGCCAAAACCCTGATCACCGTCCCCAACAACATAATAGCCAATCTGGCCGTGGACAATTTCAGCCGCATGCCCAAACGGCGCATCAAGCTGAACGTCGGCGTGACCTACGAAACAGGCCCGGCACAAATGCGCCGGGCCGTGTCCCGAATCCGCGACATGCTGGCCAGCCATCCAGCCATTCAGCAGGACTTTTTCCTGGTCAATTTCAACGACTTCGGCGCATCGTCCCTGGACATCATGGTCTATTGCTTCACCACAACCACCGTCTGGGAGGAATATCTGGCAGCCCGCCAGGACATCTGCCTGAAAATCATGGACATCCTGGATGAACTGGGCCTGGAGATCGCTTTCCCCAGCCATTCGGTGTACCTGCGCGGACGGGAAGGGGAAAAAGACGGGGCAGCATCGGCATCGCCGGCGCTGCCCGCCTGAGGCGGGCCGAGCCAGGGAAAATCAGACAACCGGCGGGTCGGTGAGTCGTGGCGGATCGGCCGGCGCAAGACCGACCTCGTCGCTCAGGGCGTGGAGAAGGGCCAGGGCATCCTGGCGCCGGGAAGGATGGAAGCCGACTTCGATGGTGCCCGTGGCGGCATCGACGGTGCGCATGAAAAGCAATCCGTCATAACTTTCCAGAATGAACCGCAGATAACCAATGTCTCTGCGGGATACGACGTACCAGCGTTTATCCAGCATAGCCGATTTCACACTCCTTCTGTCTACGCGATCCTGCTTTCCGGTGCCGTCCGGGTTGGGTACACGACGTGACGGACTGCTGCGCAGCCCCTTGTCCATCCGCGGACTCCGGATGAACACTACCGCAGCCGCCGTACCGAATCAACATCTTTGCATGCGGGCCGCCGCATGCCAAAACGGTGCGAAAAGGACAGGCTTGCGAACCGCCGGACAAAGTTTTAGTATCCCTGCACGCCACACCATGCGCAGGATAGCCAGATGGACAGCCTCCGGCTGCCCGAAGGGCGAGGGCCAGGGATGGCCCGAGTTACAAGCAAGCCTGCGGATTGACGCCGCCACGGCGGAAAATGGCCGTTTCCGGATAAAAACCAGCCAGCATGGCACAGCTTCAGGAGGACGTTCAACATGGAATCTTATATTCTGCTCTCCGGCATTACCCTGGTCGCCATGGCCAGTCCCGGCCCGGATATGTTGCTGCTGATGCGCAACGGCCTCACCGGAGGACGCGCTGCCGGCTTTGCCACGGTGCTCGGTATCTGCGCAGGGTTGCTGGTGCATGTCTCCCTGTCCGTGGCCGGTCTGGCCTGGCTGATCACGCGCAATGTCTATATCCACGATGCCGTGCGCCTGCTTGGAGCCGCCTACCTGCTGTTTATCGGCATCAGGGCCTTGCGGTTTCGTGGCGCGCTGAATCTCGAAAACCTGGCCTTTCAGAACCGCCGTTCAGCATGCCAGGGGCTGCGCGACGGCTTTTTATGCAATCTGCTCAATCCCAAGGTCACCATCTATATTTTCAGCATTTTCACCCAGTTCATCGCACCGGGAGACTCCCTCTGGGTAAAAACCGGCTACGGCATGACCATCGTGCTGACCTCCCTGTGCGGATGGTCGCTGTTCATACTGCTGGTCCAGCACAGATTCGTCCGTCTGGGCCTGGCGCGGTTCAATACCCTTATCAACCGTATTTTCGGAGGCGTCATGATCGCCCTGGGGCTGCGCATCGCCCTGGTTCGCGACTGAAACGCGGGTTTTTTAAAACAAAATCCCAAACACAAAGAGCCGGGTGCATGCACCCGGCTCTTTGTGTTTCAACATGATCGGCATTCCGGATATTCCGGCTGCCATCAATCAGCGTTGCGCCGCCCCCTGACGCCGGAACTGGCGTCCCTGGAAGTCCCGGCATAATTTCTGTTCCGTTTGGGCGCCGCACCGCGCCCAACGGGGCGTTTGCTCCGGGGTTGCCGACTGGCCCCAGGGTTTGCTTTGACAGGCGGCGCATCGGATACAGCCGGGTCCTCGTAGGCAAATCCCTGGACAGTGCGCCGCTCCAGCGGAGCTTTCAGCATCTTTTCAATGGCCCGGATCATGGCGGTATCCTCGCCGGAGACCAGGGTAAAAGCTTCGCCCTGGCGCGAAGCCCGGCCGGTACGACCGATGCGATGCACGTAGGTTTCAGCGGTAGCGGGCATGTCGTAATTTATAACATGGGAAACACGAGACACATCGATGCCCCGCGCTGCGATATCCGTCGCGACCAGAATCCGGTATTTACCCTTCCGGAATCCCTCAAGCGCTTCCTGACGGCGCGCCTGGGAGAGGTTCCCCTGCAGGGAGCAGGCCTGGAATCCTGCTTTATCGAGTTGCAGGCCCAACCGCTTGGCGCGATGCTTGGTTCGGGTAAATACAAGCACCGACCCCATGTCGCCGGCTCCGAGAAGTTCCAGCAACATGGCGGTTTTCTGCTGCTGGGCAACAGGATACAAGGCATGGGTGACAGTTTCGGCCGGCGCGGTATTTCCTATCCGCACCGTTATCGGCGTCGCCAGAATTTCACCGGACAGGCGCCGGATTTCATCCGGCATGGTGGCGGAAAACAACAGGGTCTGGCGCCGTTTCGGCAGGTGGCCCAGAATACGCCGGATGGCAGGGAAAAACCCCATGTCGAACATCTGATCGGCTTCGTCGAGCACCAGAGCTTCAACAGCGGACAGATCGATGTGCTTGTTTTCAATATGATCGAGCAGCCGCCCCGGGCAAGCCACCACGATATCGACACCTCGTTTGAGCGCGGTGATCTGCGGCCGGATGCTCACGCCGCCGTAAACAGTCAGGCTTTTAAGTCCCGTATGGGCGCCAAGGCTGCAAAAGGCCTGATGAATCTGTTCCGCCAGTTCGCGCGTAGGCGCCACTACCAGCGCCCGCACCCGGCCACCGCGCGACTTCATGAGGCGCTGCAGTACCGGCAGGGCAAACGCAGCGGTTTTCCCTGTGCCGGTCTGGGCCAGCCCCATGACATCCTGCCCGGCAAGAATGGGCGGAATGGCCTGTGCCTGGATGGGAGTGGGCGAAACATAACCGGCGGCAGTGATGCCCTGGCGAATCTGCGGGTGAAAATCGAATGTACTGAATTCCATAGTGTCCTTTAAAAGCCGTAAAAAATAAAAGCCCCGGAAGCATTCCGGGGCCTACGAAGTCTTTTCGTTTTTGCAAGGAAAGCGGCTTTAATCGAAGCAGCCTATCAGCCTGCCCCACTCTTGTCAACCAAATTCCTGGAAATCATGACGTAGGCCGGGGCCAGGGGTCCCCGGACCGCCCGGCAAACATGTCGGCGTAAAGACTGTCATGCCGCTCGTTGCAGTGTCAGGTGCAAATCCCGCCAAAGACTCCGGCCAAAAAAGGGGTGCCTCCGGTCGGACCGGTATGGTATGCTTCGCCCCATGAGCGGGCATCGGTCGCACGGTGGATTTTTTCATCGCTTGATGTGACAGGCACTTCTTGCACACAGATTTCTTTTTCCCAAACACCCTCCCCAGAGGCTCTGAATGGACCCCAAGAGCGCGTTTTCGGTGCGTTGGCATAACAGTCTTCTGTTTCGCACCCCTTTGCTGTTTCTGCTGCTGCTTGCCGTGCTGGTAGCCAGCCTGACCATTATCATGGATACCGTCGCCCGGCCACGCCTGGAGGAGCAGTCCTTCCGCATGGTCAACCAGGTAGGCAGTACCATGGTCGCCCAACTGGGCGAGCGACTGGCCGTTGCCGAAACGCTGGCCCGCGCCCTTTCCACGACCAGCGCCGTACTGCCCTTGCGGGCAGATGACCACATGCGGATAATCCCGCGCCTGATTGACAAGCTGGGTCCGTCATCCTATATCATCGGCGGCGGGGTCTGGTACGAACCCTTCAGCTTTGAGCCGGACCATGAGCGACGCAGTTTTTTCTGGGGGCGCAACGCCGAAGGCCTCCTTGATTTTGTCAAGGACTATGACGACCCCGACAGCCCCGGCTATCATCGGGAGGAATGGTATGTACCGGGCAGGTATCTCAAACCCGGCAAGGTTTTCTGGTCCCGATCCTATGTCGATCCCCACACCTATGTCCCCATGGTGACCTGCACCGCGCCGATCTACCGCGACGGCCGGTTTACCGGCGTGGTAACCGTCGACCTCAAACTGGAAGGACTGGAGGCCTTTTTTGATGCGCAGGCCAAAAAAATCAGCGGCTATGCCTTCGCCGTCGACCGCAACGGTAAGTTTCTGTCGTTTCCCGATGTAACCCTTACCCGCCTCAGCCGCACGGACAGGCTGGGGCGCAAACAGATCGAATATATCCAGGCCCGCGACCTCGCCGCCCAGAAACCGCAATTCGCGCCCCTGGCGTCGGCTGTTTACGCCAGCAGCAAGGAACTGCTGGAAAAATCCCGCCAGTCCGACAGTTTCGACCCCGACATGGCCGCGACAATCGCCCGCCAGGGTGCGGACATATCGCCGGATGAAGCCGCGCTTATCACGGCCGTGCTGCAGGAACCCCGACTCGGCAGCCAGGACGGCGGTCTGCTGCTCCGGCATTTCACCACCGACGGCGACCTGCTCCTGGAAGAGCCATGCAGCGTGGCGATTTTTCATGTGCCCGGAACCTACTGGAAAATCGTCACCGTCACGCCGGTAAGCCATGCCATGTCGACGGCCAAGGCCATCTATCGTGCGTTGCTGATCGCTCTGATCATGAGCGTATCGGCGGCAGTCCTCGGGGCCTTTCTGACTCTGAACACCATGCTGATGCGCCCCCTGGCCCGCCTGACCCACCAGCTCAGAAGCGCCATCGACATCAATGCTGAAGAAATGTTGTGCCTCGACGAAACCTTCCACAACGAATTCGGAACCTTCGCCTACTGGTTCAACGTCAGGACGCGAAAGCTGGCCGATACTCTGGAGCAGCTGCGCATCATCCGTGGCGAACTGGAACAGAGGGTCGCGGAGAGGACCGAGAAACTGGCGCAGACCAACATCAAGCTTGAACTGGAAGTTCAGCAGCGGCGACGCGCCCAGCAGTTTCTGCGGCGGCTGGCCATGCTGGATCCGCTGACGGATGTCGCCAACCGGCGCAGTTTCGATGCCGCCCTGCCGTCCTTCTGGCAGCGAGCCCGGCAAAAAGAGACCCCTTTGGCACTGGTGCTGGTCGATATGGACCGGTTCAAACCGTTCAACGATACCTACGGCTACCAGGCCGGCGACCAGTGCCTCAAAAAGATCGCGCAGACCATGGCGGCGTGCATTCAGGGCGACGAAGAGCGCATCGCCCGATTCGGTGGCGAGCAATTCGCCGTAATCGTTCCCGACAGCGACAGCGAGGCAGCTAATTCCCTGGCTGAAAAAATCCGAAGTCAAATCGAAGCCCTGCACATCCCCCATCAGGGAGAAGGGGCTTTCGGCGTGGTCACGGTCAGCGTCGGCGTCGCCAGCATGCAACCAACGCGGGACAACACTTACGAGCAGCTCATCGCCCGCGCCAACCGGGCACTCTTCGCAGCAAAAAAAGGTGGCCGCAACCGGGTGGTTCTCGATACGACATTGCCGGGATGAGACTCGAAAAGACAACCCGCGGCCTCGATACATTGCGTCCCAGACTGTCCCAATTTTAAATTTCTGTTTCACAAAATAGCACGACGCTCAAATCGTCAATGCGCCGGTAAAGAACGACCAGATCGGCCCCGCAAACAAAACGACGCGTCTGGCCAGCCAGTAACCCCTCAGAATACCACCATATATCACTTCATCGATGTTACCGGGGCGCAAGGTGCCTTCAAGCTGGCCCCGGTTTTGCGTTAAGGCTGCCCATCTTCCAGGCAGACCACCATCCGCAAAAGCCGGATGGAAAACCTGCTGTTGCACCGAGCAATCAATTAATACAACCCGGATCGAGTTGCACCATGACCCATACAGGATGGCAGATTTCCACCCTCCAGAACCCCGAGATCATCCAACTGGAGATCTACGGTCCATTCTCCGAACAGAACACGATCAGCGCCTTGTCGGAAACCCTGGCCCTGGCCCGCACCCAGAAAATAGACAAGGTGCTCATTGATAAACGGCGGACCGTCAAACTGTCACTGCACGACCAAGGCAATCCCCTTGACGGACTGATCTATCAACTCGTCTGCGGCCAATCGAAAAGAACCGCTCTGCTGTTTTCGGTCCAGCAGCGCGGCAGCGATTCCGTTCTGGGCCTGATGCAGGATCAGATGGCCCAACCCGAACGCCTCCACTGTTTTTTTGACCGGGACCAGGCCCTTCGCTGGCTCGCTGAATAACCGTTTCATTGCGGCAACATGTGGCACACCCCAAATCTGCGGACCTGCCTGCGGACCAACTGCCACACCGCCAGGCCCTGATCGGTGCGCTTATTGGCCAGGACCACATTGCGCTGCCACCAAAAAACGCGAAACAAGGAATTTCCCTGCCCTTTCGCATAGCCGGAAAATTCACGCGAACGCTCTATTCAATCTGCTGAAACAAGCTGTTTACGGACAACTCCAATGCGTTTTTCGGCTCCGCCGGTTATCCGGCGGCGTCCGTCGTCCGGTGGTGGGAAAGACACTGGCATGAGGGTTGCTAACAGAACATCATTGCCAGCACATTGATGTGCGTCGCAAAAAGTCCCGCCGCAGCGTTGAGGCGTTTTTGCGAATCCACCACCCTTACCCGCGTTGAATATCCGCTAACCGCCGAGGATGGTCCCATGCCTCCTGGCATGCATCGCCATGAAGGATTGACGTGTCATCAATCAATTGCGCCAATCGACTGTGCCCACTGGTCAAGGAAGAGTACGAAGACTGCTATTTCATGAAGATGACCAGCAGCGACATCCAGAAAACCGTCCTTTTTTGCGCCGGGAATTACCAGGACTGCGAAATTTTCAAACGGATCAGCTCCGGACGGCAACGCCTCTGACAGGCAGGCCTTTGACGCCCCTTGTCCCGCGTCCCGCTCCGTGCCGTAAAAAAGGCGGCCATACGACCACCCCGATGCCGGTACCGATGGCGTCACCAGAACGCGCCAGCGGCCGCGTTGCCACTTGTGCCCGGCCAAGCAATTTCAGTCTTTTTGCAAACATCGGCATGGCGAGCGCCTGCCGGGCATTACACCCGTTTCAGAACCCCGGCGGAATCCTTGATCTGCATCTCCACCATGAACCGTCCCGCTTCCAACTCGAACACCACCGTGGTTCGGTCGAAACGGCCGGTCGCCTCGCAGCTATAGCCCTGTCCGCAGACCACCGACGGGATCGCCAGTCCCACATCCTGCCCTTTTTGCGGAAGCAGATATTTGATACCGCCGGCCACCATGTTTGCCAACTCGCCGATGGCATCCTTGACATCATCGTCCACACCGTCGATTTCCAGACCCAGAAAAGCGCCGGTGATGGCAACCGCCACCGGCGCGGGCAGATGAATCAGAACACTGCCCTGAAGATCGCCTGCCAGACCTATCATGGACGTCAGCATGGGCCCTTCCATGGGTTCGGGTTCGACATCGGGCCGGGGCACGATATCGAGAAACACCATGCTTGCGAAAATCTCCTGGACCGTCTGCTCTATTATCTGATGATAAGCCATGATTCCTGAATGTCTCCATGCTGGAAGGTGGAAGAGCCATGCCCGGCAATCCGGCAAAAATTCGCCACCCCGGACCCGATGCACCCGCTTCGTTCATACCAGCAAAATAAATGCCGCATTTCTGCAAAAACTGCGGCATGTGGATTCAGGCTGTATCCATCCGGAGACAACGAACGAAAACCAGGTTATTTCCGCAGCAAGGTCGACGTCAGAGAACTCTTTGTGTGACCTGCCAGGCGACCCGCAACGGACGCAATGGACTTTCCGTGAGTTGCCGCAAACAAAATATTGATTTTTTCTAAAGACCTAATTAAACTTTCGTCAAATATTCACACTTCTTTAAGCAGATTGGTTCCAGAATTCTTTTTCCTTATCCAGGAGGCTTTGGCAATGCTGGCTTATTGTGGCAAAGACTGTGAGCAATGCGAGGCCTATGCGCCGCTCGTCGAGGACGCCTCGTTTTGCAGCGGTTGCCGCTCGGAAGGGCCCGGTTGCAATATTCTCGGCCGGAATTGCGCTATCCGCCTCTGCGCCCGCACAAACCGGCAAGCCATCTGCGCGACCTGCTCCGTTTTCCCCTGCGCCAAACTCAAAGAGCTGTTTTTGCTGCATCCGGACGCAGAAACCCAGCTTAACCGGTTATCGGGGATTTCCTGCCGATAAAATTTAATCGTTGTCCGGAACGCAGACTTGTGTTATGGGCATCCCGGGCATCATGTCGGCGTTTCCCGGCGTTCATACTTTGTTTCCGAATGAACGCCATCTCGATAGTCCTTCGTCCCGGGGAAAATTCATAGCATGGAAAATCTGGAAAAACGTCTGGATCGCCTGGAGTCGCGTCTCGAAAGAATCGAGCAGCACCTGAATCTGGCGCCGTCAGCTCCCGCTGAAGAAACCTTTGCCTTTCACACAATACCTCCGGCACAGGAATCAAATCTCCCGCCTCGACAAAACACCGCGACACATCCCCTCCCGGAGGCAAAGCACGATGCCAGCCGCTCGCCAGGCGGAGCCATCACCCGCCTGCTGGGCTGGGGAGGCGCCCTGGCGCTGGTCATGGCAGCCGCGTACCTGATAAAACTGGCATACGACAGCGGATGGCTGATGCTTTCGGCACCGATGCGCGTCGGGATTGCCTTTGTCTGCGGCTGGGCCCTCATCGCCACCGGCCTGCACCTGCGGCACAAGGATCGGCATTACGCCAGCCTGTTGCCGGCCGCGGGAGTCGTCATCCTGTTTCTGGCCATCTACGGCGCACACCTGCATTATCGGCTGATCGGCAGCGCGACGGCCGCCTCCGGCATTATCCTGACCTGTGGCGCCTCCCTGTGGCTGTGCCGAACATTTGCCAGCGACCTCTACGGCCTGTTTGCCATTGCCGGCTCCTATTCGGCGCCGTTTCTGCTCGACATCCCCTCCCAGCCCGTAGGACGCCTGACACTTTACTATTCGGCCTGGAGCATTGGCTTCTGCCTGTACTCGCTGCTGGCAGGGCGGCGGCGCTATTACCTGCTGGCCTTCTACCTCGCCGTGGTCGGCTTCGACCTGCTCTGGCGGCAAACAGCCCGGCAGCAATGGCAGGTGGCCCTGATTTACCAGTTTTTGCAGTTGTCCGTATTCCTGGCCTGCACGGTGCTGTTCAGCCTTCGGCACAAACGTCCTCTCGACCAACGCGCGGCCACCCTGCACCTGCCGATCCTGCTGATTTTTTATCTCCTGCACTACAGCCTGCTGCATCGCCACCTTCCGAACCTGGCACCATGGGTTGCCCTGGCCGTCGCCACCGCTATCGGATTCAGCGGCCAACTGGCGGACAGGCTGTCGAAACACACTTCGGCAGGCGGCCGTTTGATCCTGACCTGCTTTGCAGGTCTGGCGCTGGTGCATATCGGCTATCTGGAACTGACCCCGCCTTTGCTGCGACCCTGGCTGGCCCTGTTGACACTCCCTGCATTGCTTGCCTGGACGGCGACCCGACATCGCCAGCTTAACACCGACTGGCCATTGCTGGCCGCCATCGGAATGTTATGGCTGGTAAACTTCAGTCAGGTTCTCGGCAAGGAATTGCCAACCCGCATCAGCGGACAACCAATTCTCACCCTGCTGCATGCCGTTGAACTGTATGCCGGATATGCCCTGTTGCGCAATCGGGCGACCGTTCATCGCCTGCTGCAGGGGAGCCTGATTTACCTTGGTCACCTGGCGGCCATGGCCGCCGCCTGGCAGCTGCTGCACAGCAGCCTGGGCGTCTCATTCGCCTGGGGCCTGCTGGCCCTGACCTGCCTGGGGCTCTGCCTGAAACTGCACGATCGCGTACTGGGTCACTCATCCCTGCTGCTGTTCGGGTTTTCGGCCCTCAAGGTACTGCTGCACGATCTTGCCGGAGCCGCGCCTCTGGTCCGCATCGGCTGTCTGCTGGTGGTTGGCGTCACCTTTTATGCGGGTGGCTGGCTGTACCGTTATATCGAGAAGATGCCGCCACGAAGGCCATGATGCAGCGTCTTTTACTGACGGAGCGTGGCCATTCTCACCGGCTTTGCCCTTGACAGCCCGCCCCCGATCAAGCAAGCTTGCAGCTTAACGTCCGATGCCGCGACCTGGAAGCCAAGATCGCCGCGGATCATCTGTCTGGAGGATTGTCTGGAATGGAAGCAGCACTACAAATGCGGGAGTCGGTCCCGCTGACGGAAGAACAGCAACGCTGTATGGATCTTTACGACGCGGAGGATCTTCTGGTTATGGCCCTGGCCGATGCGGCCAAGGGCAAGGGATTGAGCCGGATTGACGAAATCGCGCGCTTTGCCCGGGCGGCGGGGTATTCCCGGCTGGGCATCGCCCACTGCGTCGCGGTCCGGGAGGCCGCGCAGAGACTGGAAGAACGCCTTGCCCTGGAAGGATTCGAGGTGAGCCGGGTCGACTGCAAGGTCTGCAAGCTGCCGGCCGCCGCCCTGAGCCCGGGCGGCCGCGGAATCTCCTGCAACCCCATCGGACAGGCGCGACAACTGGCTCAGGCCGACACCCAGCTGAACATATCCCTCGGCCTGTGTCTGGGACACGACCTGCTCTTTGCCAAACACTCACGGGCACCGGTCACCACGCTCATCGTCAAGGACCGGAGCAACGGGCACAATCCGCTGCTGGCCCTGATCTCCTGAGCGTAACCATGGTGTCGGGTTTGTCTGACACCTGCCTTATCCCCCTGGAGTCGTCATGCATTGCATAAAAACCTCGATCTGCATGCTGTTGTTGTGTCTGGTTTGCTCGACGTCCCTGGCTGACTCTTCCTACGGCAGCAAACTGTTCGGATGTTTTGAAATGGAATGGGACGTGACCCCCGATCATCAGGTCAACGTGCGCTTTGTCATCAACGACGAAACCCTGTCCCGGTTCACGCTGAGCCCGGATGAACCCTTCCGGCAGTTCTACCTTTCATCGGAAACCAACACGGCCGAGGGACGCCTGCGGGTGCGCTACAAGCCCTCGAAAGGCAAGGCCTATCTGAAAATGGACAGCTTCATATACCGCTGTTCCTCACCCAACGAGCGAAGCTATTCCGGTATTCTGGCGGAATTCGCCATCCCTGCATCGCAACCGGTCGGGCAGAAGTGAGTCCTGCGCAAACCGCAGCCTTTGTGCCGAATCTGCTATAATAGAGCCATCTGCGATTTTCCGGCTTCTCTCGGCAAGGAGGAACGCCATGTTTCACGGTATCCATTGGCTCGGTCACGACAGTTTTCGTATCGAAGGCAGCGGTCTGGTGATCTACATCGATCCATGGCAGATCCCGCAAGGACCGCCCGCCGATCTGATCCTTGTCACCCATGACCATCACGACCATTGTTCGCCGGAAGACGTGGCCCGCATCCGCACAGCGCGAACCGTCGTCATGGCTCCGGCCGCAGCAGCGGCAAAACTGCCGGAACCGGTACGCGTGGTGCGAGCCGGCGAGCGCAGGGAAGTGGGCGAGGTGTGTGTCGAAATCGTCCCGGCTTACAATATCGATAAATTCCGGGCGCCAGGGATTGTTTTCCACCCGCGAGAAGCGGGTATGGTGGGATTTGTCCTGACGGTAGACGACCGCCGCATCTACCATGCAGGCGACACGGATCTTATCCCGGAGATGGAAACCATCGCCTGCGACATCGCCCTGCTGCCGGTCAGCGGCACCTACGTCATGACCGCCGCGGAAGCGGCTGCAGCAGCCAGGGTGCTTCGGCCCAAACTGGCTATTCCGATGCACTTTGGCCGTGGCATCGGCTCCGAGGCTGATGCGCGGCATTTCGAAGCGGCCTGTGAAACACCGGTAAAGAGACTCACCATGGAAGGATGACGGTCGCAAAAAGGGAAAACGCCATGCTCAAGGGCATATTCTGGGACAACGATGGCATACTGGTCGACACCGAACCGCTTTACTATCGGGCCATGCAGGAAACCCTGGCCGAGGTCGGCATTCCCCTGCCAATGGACCTGTATCGCCGCATCACCCTGGAGGAAGGCCGCAGCAGCCTGTGCCTGGCACAGGAAGCGGGATTTTCGGACGCGGACCTGAGCCGGCTGCGCGATGCCAAGAACGCCCGCTACAGCCGCATGCTGCAAGCCGGGATCACCCCTCTTGCCGGCGCCGTCGAGGCGGTCGCGGCCCTGCGTCCTTACGTCGGCATGGCCATCGTCACCAGCTCACTGCGGGATCATTTCGAACTGATGCATCGTCACAGCGGATTGCCGCAACAGTTCGATTTTATCCTTACCCGCGAGGACTTCCACAACACCAAGCCCCACCCCGAACCCTATCTGAAGGCACTGGCCCGCAGTGGATTGCGTCCTGAAGAGTGCATTGTCATCGAAGACACCCGTCGCGGCCTCGAAGCGGCACGGGCCGCCGGCCTGCGCTGTCTGGTCATTCCCGGCGGCCTGGCGCCGGATGCTGCTTATCCGGGCGCCTGGAAGGTTGCGGCCAACCTGGATATGGCACGGCGGCTTCTGGAGGGGGAGTTGGCCGCGGAAACCTCTTTTACAGAAAGCAGCTTTCCGATTTAGCCGGTGTGCCGGCTCCGTTACCGGCACGGGCCCATCCTGTTCGACAGGCACCCGCGAGCCTGACATGTCACAGGATTTCCAACCGGGTTCCCGCAGCCGGGCATGTTGCAAAAGGGAGGGAAAAACCGATGAAAGTCAGCACGGTAGCGCAGATGCGCGCCATGGATCGTGCCGCCATCGACTGTTACGGCATCGCCGAGGAACTGCTGATGGAAAATGCCGGACAGGCCGCCTTCTCCGTCCTTGCGCAGATCGGCCCTGTCGCGGATCAGCGCTTCGTAGTTTTCTGCGGCCTGGGCAACAACGGCGGCGACGGGTTTGTCGTCGCCCGCAAAATTCACTCGGCGGGAGGTACGGTCAAGGTGCTGATTCTTGGCGATCCGGACCGACTTGCCGGTGCCGCGCGCCTCAACCTGGAGATCATCCGCCGCTTGCCGCTGGAGGTCCGCCAGCTTGAAAACAGCGCCGGGCTGGCTGCTGAACTGGCCGCCTGCGCCGCCGTCATCGATGGCATTTTCGGTACCGGCCTGACCCGCGAAGTCGGCGGCCTGCACCGTGCGGTGATCGAGGCCATCAACGCATGCGGCAAGCCGGTGCTGAGCATCGACATCCCGTCCGGGGTGGAGGGCGATACCGGGCAGGCGCTGGGCTGCGCGGTGCGCGCCGACCACACGGTCACCTTCGGCCTTCCCAAAATAGGCAATCTGCTGTATCCGGGCTTTGCCCTGGGCGGATGTCTGCATGTCAGCCACATTTCCTTTCCACCAGCCTTGTACCGTGACGCGGCCCTGAAAATCGCACTCAATGTGCCGCCGCCGCTGCCGCCCCGCGACCACACCGGCCACAAGGGCAGCTTCGGCCAGGCGCTGTTCATCGCCGGTGCCGCCGGTTATCTGGGTGCGCCCTGCTTTGCCGCGCTTTCCTACCTGAAGGCCGGCGGCGGGTACAGCCGCCTCGCCGCACCCCAGGCCATCACGCCGTTTATCGCCATGAAGGCCAGTGAGGTCGTGTTTCTGCCCCAGGTTTCCACGGCGGAAGGCAGCCTTGCGCTTTGCAATCGCGACGCCCTGCTGGCGTTGGCCAACAGCCTCGACATGACGGTCCTCGGTCCCGGATTGTCGCTGCAGACACAGACCCAGCAACTGGCGCGAGAACTGATCGCCGCCATCGAACGTCCCCTGCTCATCGACGGCGACGGCATCACCGCTATCTGCCAAAACCCGGAACAGTTGCGCCAACGGCGTGCCCCCACGGTGCTGACCCCGCACCCGGGGGAAATGTCCCGCCTGACAGGCATCGGCATCCCTGATTTGGAAAAAGACCGCATCCGCACCGTACAGCGGGCCGCTGGCGAACTCGGGGCGATCATCGTTCTGAAAGGCGCCCATTCGCTGATCGGTTTTCCAGACGGTCGCGTTTTCATCAATCCCAGCGGCAACAGCGGCATGGCCTCCGCCGGTTCGGGGGACGTTCTGACCGGAACCATCGCCGCCATGCACGGTCTCGGCCTGAGCATCGAGGATGCGGTGTGCAAGGGAGTGTTCCTGCACGGTGCGGCGGGAGACCTGGCCGCCATGCAGCTGGGCGAAGACGGCATGACCGCCCAGGATATTCTCGACCACCTGCCCCAATCCCTGAAACAAGAGCGGGAAGGATGGCCGGCATCGTTGGCGCAACGCTATGCGGGACCACACATCGTTGCCTGAACGCGCCGGGGTTTCCAACCATAACGGCGACCTGACGGGCCTTTTACCGGGAGACACCCCCCATGAGAAACCTGAAACTCACCTGTTTTATTGTTCTTGCCGTGCTGGCGCTGCTGGTTATTCTGCAGAACACCGTCACGGTACAGGTGCGAATCCTCACGCTGACCATGAGCGCGCCGCTGGCGTTTCTGCTGTTCATGACCCTGCTGGTGGGCATGGTTCTTGGCGTGCTTGTCGCCTATCTCCTCGACCGGCGGGCCAAAAAGCGCCATGCATGAAACCTGCAGGCGTAAAGCCGCCGCCTGCGTTGCATTTCCCCGGATTGTTGTTAGAAATTAAAGACACGCCAGCGACGCAGGGAGTGCGAAATGATCATTCTGGCCCTGAATTGCGGAAGCTCGTCGGTCAAGTACAGCCTTTTTGACTGGGCACGAAAGCAGACCCTCGCCATGGGCCTGGTCGAGCGGGTTATCGCCGGCGGTTCTTTCATCGTGCAGAGCGTGCCGGGGCGCGAAGATTTCCGCCTGGAAAAGGAATGTCCGGACCATGAAACCGCCATCGACCTGATCATCCGCACCATGACCGAAGGTCCCGCCGCGGTGATCCCCGATATAAGCGCCATTGCGGCCGTCGGCCATCGGGTTGTGCATGGCGGAGAGCGTTTTACCTGTTCGGTACGCATCGACGCGGAAGTGCTGGAAGCCATTCGCGAGGTACAACACCTGGCCCCCCTGCACAACCCTCCCAACATCGCCGGCATCGAAGCGGTGTCAAGTGTGTTGCCGCAGGTGCCCAACATCGCGATCTTCGACACGGCCTTCCATCAGACCATGCCCCGCCACGCCTATCTCTACGCCCTGCCCTACAACTGGTATGAGCGCTACAGGGTGCGCCGGTACGGTTTTCACGGCACCTCCCACCTTTACGTTTCGAAACGGGCGGCGGCGCTGCTCGGCAAGGCATCGTGTGACTGCAACCTGATCACCATGCACATCGGCAACGGCGTTTCCCACTGCGCCATCCGCAATGGCATATCCATCGACACCAGCATGGGCCTTACCCCCCTCGAAGGGGCGGTCATGGGCACCCGCTGCGGCGACATCGATCCGGCGATCCCCCATTTCATGATGAAGATGGAAAATCTGACCCCCGACGAGATGGACAATCTGCTCAACAAGAAAAGCGGAGTGCTTGGCATTACCGGACGCTTTACCGACCGCCGCGACATCATTCAGGCAGCGCGACAGGGGGATGAACGCTGCCGGCTTTGCCTGGAGATCGAAAGCTACCGCCTGCGCAAATATATCGGCGCCTACCTGGCTGCCGCAGGTCCGCTCGACGCCGTGGTCTTCACCGCCGGCGTCGGCGAAAATTCCTGGCTTATCCGGCAGATGGCCCTGCAGCAACTGCAGCACCTCGGCATCCATCTCGATGAGCAGCGCAACCGTGAAGCGGTCGGGGGCGGTGAAAAAATCATCACCGGCGACGGCTCCCCCATCAAGGCCTTCGTCATTCCCACCGACGAAGAGCTGGTTTTCATCGAGGACGTGGCGGCTATCCTCGACGGTCGCTACGCCCATCACATGGAATTCACCTACTCCTTTGCCCGGCCCGATTTCGTGCCCCGCTGACGACGCCAGCCCTGTCGTCAGCGGCGCATAGGGGGACGCGAAAATAAAACGCCGACTTCGGATTCCGCCGGCATGCTAGTCACTGAAAACAATCCAGGCGGGTTTTTAGAACCCGGCCCCGACTTCAACTCCAACCAAAGGTTATTGCCATGCAACTGCCTGTCTATATCACCGAGGAAGAAGTGCGCAGGGTGTGCAGGGAACTGGACATCCGGGACTGGACGACCATGGAAAAGGCCGAGGTAACGGAAGAGGAAGCCGCCATGATACTGGCCAATACCGACACCGCCGGTCTGCGGATCCCGCTGGAGGATTTTCGCGTGGGGCTGGAGGTCGAACTGGAACATGGCACCCGGTATCCGGCAGCCAATGTCACCAACAACCACCCCCTGCTGACGGCCCGCATCGTCGTCGCCCACCTGCTGGAAACCCTCGACTATTACAAGCGGCTGGAAGTGGCGGAACTGGAGGGAGATCTGCACAAGGCGATGCTCGGCAACAATCCGCAGAAGGCCGCCGACTATTACCGGCGTCTGGCGGCGGCGCGCCTGGCTCTGGACGCCTCGCAAACCGACGACCTCGGTTGATGGCGGCCATGCTGCCGGAAGGGCGCCGCGCAAGCGGCATCCTGCTGCATCCGACCTGTCTGCCCGGTCCCTTTGGTCTTGGTGATCTGGGGCGTGAAGCGTGGCGCTTCGTTGACTTTCTGGCCGGCGCGGAACAAACCCTGTGGCAGATCCTGCCGCTGGGGCCAACGGGTTACGGCCATTCGCCCTACAGCGCCCTGTCGGCCTTTGCCGGCAACCCGCTGCTGGTGTCCCTGGAACGCCTGGCGGAGGAGGGCGATCTGGATGTCGAAGATCTGGCGGGCATAGGCCGGGAGGAGGGACGAGCCGATTTCGATTTTGTCGAACCGTACAAGGCGCGCCTGCTGAGCAAGGCAGCCAGACGTTTTCAGGCGGCAGCCTCGGCCAGGCGCAAAGCGGACTTTGAGGTCTTCTGCGAAAAACACGCAAACTGGCTGGAGGATTTTGCTCTGTTCTGCGCCCTGCGCCGGCAATTCGAGGGCCGTTCATGGCAGCAGTGGCCGGAACCGTTGCGCTACAGACAAGCGGAGGCCCTGGCGCAGGCGCGCCGGGATCTGTCTGACAGCCTGCACTATTTCCGCTACATGCAGTTCGTGTTCTTCGACCAGTGGCTGGCGCTGCGCAACTACGCCAACCAGCAGGGAATACGCATTCTCGGCGACCTGCCGATTTTCATCGCCTTTGACTCGGTGGATGTCTGGGCCCGGCCGGACCTGTTTCATCTCGATGCACAACGGCAACCGACGGTGGTCGCCGGCGTGCCACCCGACTACTTCAGTGCAACCGGCCAGCGCTGGGGCAATCCCCTGTACCGCTGGGAGCGGCACCGGCAGGAACAGTTCGCCTGGTGGCAGACCCGCCTGGACTGGAACCTCGCACAATGCGATCTGCTGCGCATCGACCATTTCCGCGGGTTCGTGGAATGCTGGGCCATCCCGGCCGGCGACCCGACCGCGGTCAACGGCCACTGGTGGCCAGGCCCCGGCGAAGATCTTTTCTCCGCATTGCGGCACAGACATCCCCACCTGCCGCTGGTGGCCGAAGACCTCGGTGTCATCACCCCGGAAGTCGAACACCTGCGCGACGCCCTCGGCTTGCCGGGCATGAAAATTCTGCAGTTCGCCTTTGATTCCGGGCCGGACAATCCGTACCTGCCCCACAACCTGACGTCGCGCTGCGTGATCTACACCGGAACCCACGACAACGATACTACCCTGGGCTGGTGGCGGCAATTGGAGGGGAATCTGCGCGACGAAGTGCTGGGCTACCTTGGCCGCAATGACGCCGACATGCCATGGGACCTGATCCGCCTGGCCTGGGCCAGCGTCGCCCGGGTTGCCATATGCCCGCTGCAGGATGTTTTGCCACTCGGCACGGAAGGACGCATGAACCACCCCGGCCAGCCCGACGGCAACTGGGGATGGCGGCTTCGCCCCGGCGAACTTACGGCCAACAGCCAACGGCGACTGGCACAACTGACCCGGCGCTACGGACGAGCGCCGAAAAAGCTACAGACCGTCAGAGACGCGGCGGACAGCCGGGACCGATAAGTCAATCAGGACGGTTTTTGCTGATGCAGGGCCGCATGGAGGCGCTCCGCCAGGGCGGCAGGCAGGCCCGGCAGCGCACGCAGTTCGTCAAGACTCGCGGCCCGCAGCGCCTTGAGGCTGCCGAAATGCCGCAGCAGGGCCTTGCGACGCTTCTCGCCGATTCCCGGGACATCCTCGAGCACGGAACCGAGGCTGCTGCGACGTCGCAGCTTGCGATGATGGGTGATGGCGAAACGGTGCGCCTCGTCGCGCAGTCGTTCGAGCATGAACAAGGCTGGCGAACCCTGGCGAAGAACCACGGGATTCTTGCGTCCCGGCAGAAAGAACCGCTCCTCGCTGCGCTCGACCATCTTGCCGCGCACGTTGGCCAAAACCCGGCTTTTGGCAATGCCGGCCGCGTCGATACGTGCTTCGAGGTTCAATTCCCTCAGCACGGCATCAAGTACGCCCAACTGCCCCTTGCCGCCATCCATGAGGATGAAATCCGGCAGCATCTCTTCCCGCAGGCCGCGCTGCAGGCGGCGCTTGAGCACTTCCCGCAGAGACGCGTAATCGTCACTGCCGGTCACGCTGCGAATGCGAAAATGCCGATAGGCCGCCTTGTCCGGCTCTCCGTCGGTCAGCACCACCATACTGCCGACGCTGAACCGCCCCTGCACATTGGAGATATCGAAACACTCGATGCGCCGGGGGAACCGGCTCAGGTGCAGCCGCGCGGCGATCTCCCGCAACACCTCCTGCCGAGCTTCCCGGCGCGATCCGCGCTCCCGGAAGCTTTCCGCCGCGTTACGCTCGGCCAAAGCCACCAGTTCCCTGCGGCTGCCGCGAAGCGGCGCCAGCACCTGTACCCTGCGGCCCCGCTGCTCGCTCAGCCAGTCGGCCAGCACCGCGGCATCCTCGGGCACAAAGGGCAGCAACACCCTGTCGGGAATACACACCTCGCGGCCGTAGAAACGCTGCAAAAAGGAGGATAGCAGTTCATCCTCGTCCAGCCGCCATTCGAGGCTGTAGCTGCGGCGGCCGATGACCTTGCCTTCCCGCACGAACAAAATGGCGATCTCCACCTCGCCACCCTCACGATGCAGGCCGACAACGTCCTGATCCCCGCCGCCCGCGTCCACCACCTTCTGCCGTTCGACGGTCTGTTCGATGGCACGAACCTGATCGCGCAGACGCGCCGCTTCTTCGAAGGCCATGCGCTGCGCCGCCGCCCCCATCTGACGGCGCAGTGTTTCGAGAACTTCCGTCTCCCGACCGCTGAGCAGCGCCACGGCGCCCTGGACCAGACGCCGGTATTCGGCCGGGCTGATTCTGCCGTGACAGGGACCGCTGCACTGCCCTATCTGGTAATAGAGGCAAGGCCGGCTGCGGTTGCGGCAGGTTTCCCATGGGTGGCGGCGCAGTGGAAAGATCCTGTAGATTTCCTTGAGCGTGGCGCGCACCGCCGTCGATGAGGCATACGGACCAAAATACAGGGCGCCATCGCGTTTTACCCGCCGCACCAGCTGCAGCATGGGAAACTCTTCACGGGGATCAAGACGCAGCGACAGATAGGTCTTGTCGTCGCGCAGGTTGATATTGTAACGGGGACGGTGCTTCTTGATCAGGGTGTTTTCCAGGATCAGCGCTTCTTTTTCCGTATCGGTGACAATGGTTTCTATATCCCGCACACGCTTGAGCAAAAATCGGATCTGCGGCCGGTTGTCCCCCTGCTCCGAAAAATAGCTGCGCAGCCGGTTGCGCAGGTTTTTGGCCTTGCCGACATAAAAGACCTCCCCCTGGCTGCCCTTCATGAGATATACGCCGCAGGTCGCGGGATATTTTCCGGAGTCAAAAATGAACATATCTGATCCCACCCTAACAAGGTGTAAAAAAGTTCACGACATCAAGCCATTGAATCCTGTCGGTGGCACAAAACGTATACCTCGGAACAGGTCGGTTGGGGCCACTCAAGGCTTGACTTCATGTCACAATCCAAATAATAATTCCGAAATTTCTTGAAACAGGGTTCTAAACAGATTCAGTCAGGAATCATTCGTGCCGGCGCCACTGCCGGCAAAACCTTTATTTTATTTTGGAGGAAATACAATGGCAGACCAGCTCTCGATCGTCGACACCACCGCCAATCCCGCGCCTTTGGGGCTGATGGGCTTCGGCATGACCACCGTTCTGCTCAACCTGCGCAACGCCGGCATCATCGAACTCAGTGCCATGATCCTGGCCATGGGCATTTTCTACGGTGGCATCGCCCAGATTATCGCCGGCTGCATGGAGTGGAAAAAGAAAAACACCTTCGCCACCACCGCCTTCACCTCTTACGGCCTGTTCTGGCTGACTCTCGTTGGCCTGTGGATCATGCCGGACATGGGTTTCGGCAAAGCCGCCGCGCCTTCCGACGCGAGCATGACCGCCTACCTGTTCATGTGGGGTCTGTTCACCCTGGTGCTTTTCATCGGCACCTTGAAACTGACTCGCGCCCTGCAGGTGGTATTCGGCACCCTGGTCATCCTGTTCTTCCTGCTGGCTTTCGAGCACACCATCCCCGGCGACAACCCGATGCGCCACACCATCGGCCACATTGCCGGCTATGAAGGCATTTTCTGCGGACTCAGCGCCATCTACGCCGGCCTGGCCCAGGTCATCAACGAAGTCTATGGCAAAAAACTGATGCCGCTGTAAAAAGCGTTCAGCATCGCATCGCAAAAGAGGCCGTTCCCCGGGGAACGGCCTCTTTTGTATCTGGCAGACACATCCACCCCGCCTGCAGCTAACAAGAACCGGCGCGCCGTATCGATCAAGGCTCGGTATGCGGCGCCTTGCGGTAAAGGTAGAGGAATTTCCCCTGCGCTTCATCGCGGGCGTCATCGCTGTCAATGCCGTGGTCCTCGACAAGACGCGTCTTGATGGCCCTCGCCTCTTCCGGAGTAAAGGCCTCGCGGCAAAACCAGCGATCATGACCGAACCGGACCTTGTGATAATCGGGCAGACGATCGCTAGGATCGACGCTTATCCCCACATACCAGCCAGGCCAGTCTTCACCGTGAGCGGCGATGAACTCCCTTGTCTCCCGCACGATGCGGGGCGCGGAAACAGGCACGATACCCTCCCTTCGGCATCATTCATGACATAATTGGCGTTCTCAGGCCCTGGAGATAAAACGGCTCTCGCGGGTATCGACCTTGATGCGCTCCCCCGTCTCGAGATAGGGAGGCACCTGAATGCGCAGGCCGGTTTCCAGAACCGCCTCCTTGGTCTGCGCGGTGGCGGTGGCGTTTTTCAGCGCCGGAGCGGTCTCGGCAACAGTCAATTCAACGGTCTGGGGCAGATCGATGCTGACCACCTGCCCCTGGAAAACGCCAAGCTGCAGATCCATGCCCTCGGTCAGATAGCCGCGGGCATTTTCATACATATCGCCGCCCAGTTCGTACTGGTCGTAACTCTCCAGATCCATGAACACGCCGTGATCGTCAACGGCATACAGAAACTGGCCCTTGCGCCGCTCGAAATCGGCATCCTCGATACGTTCGCCGCCCTTGAAGGCCTTTTCCAGCACCTGGCCGGTGAGCAGATTGCGGTATTTGGTTTTGATCAGGGTGCTGCCTCCCCGCGCCGAGGGCGTCTGGGTCGTGACATCGAGCACCAGGCAGGGGCATTGTCGATCTGGATCACCAGATTGCGTTTCAAATCGGCTGTTGTCGCCATACATCAAGCTCCTGAAAAATAGTATACAAGCGGTCCAAGCCTACCATAAAAAGACCCGGCCTGACAATTGCCGCAGCCGGCATGGCAAGTTGCGCGGGGTCACTGCCGGGATGCCAGCCGCCGGGGTCTTTGAAAACCCTTGATCCCGCGACCTGCGAAAGGCTATAACAGGGTCCTGCCACCACCGAAAAAATGAGGCCGCATGTCATCAGCAGAGCCGACATACCTGCTCATCGTCCAAAGTATCGCCGCCGACAATGCGTCGCTGGCCCGGCTGCGCCCGCTTCTGGCACGCGAATACGGACTCGATGCCTATATCCTGAGGCAGCGACTCATCGGGCGCGGCCCCAACCTTATTGCCGAAGGGCCGCGGCAGCGGCTGGGTCTGATCGCCGCCCGGCTGGCGGAAACGGGCATCCACTGCCGGGTGATCGAGGTGCGGCCGCCGCGTTTTGTGCCGCTGAGACTGCGCGCATTGCGCATCCAGGACAGTGAAATGGCTCTGCTGACCGATGAGCGCAGCGTCGCTCTCGGGCCGAACCACAGGGTGCTGGCGGTTTTGGCTGACATCTCGGGGCAGGCCGCCGCCAGGAATCTCAAATTTCTCATGGCCCAGCGGGTCTACAACGGCCGCCGCGAGATTCTGCCCCTTGACGACGAGGAATTCACCAGAGCCATCCTGCAAGGCAGCCCCATCCTGGACCTGTACCGTTTCGGTGGGCAGGGCCGCATTGATGCCGGCGTGCGCATCTTTCCCGGCCGCTTCGATCCAGGCGGTCTCGGCGAACAAGCCTCCCTCAGCGCTGTCGGCAACCTCAAAACCGTCCTTGAAAAAATCCGGGAACAGGTGGCCGATTGCCGCCTGGTGCTGGATTTCGGACTCGCCAATCTGCCCGGATGCCGACTCAAAACCCCGGAAGACGGGCTTCACTGGGAACGGGACAACCTCGCGGCCCTGACCTGCTTCGGCTGGCTGATGGCGGATTTTGAAACCGCTCCGGCACCAGGCGGAATTACGGCATCCGCTGCCGCGCCGCTGCCTGAAACCATGCCGCAGGAATTGCCGGAGGGCAACGCGGGCCGCCTGGAATTGCAGCCGGCTGGCGACAGCCTCCCGCCACCCCCTATGCGTAATGTGTCAAACGGCAAAAACCTGCGCTTGCCTATCGGCATGGCCACGGCCGCCGGATTTGGTCTATTGACAGTCATCGAAAACGATCTGGCCACAACCTGCCTCGATTGGGCCATGCGTACCGCCGTACTTCCCGCCATGGTGACCGGATTGTGCCTGTGGGGCGGTTTTCACTTTCTGCGCCTGAAGCGGCAGATCGAAAACACCCCTACGAGCAAAACCCGCTCCCTCTCCATGGGACTGGTCGAGCTGCAGGGGCGGGCGATACGCAAATATGCACTGGTGTCTCCCTTGAGCCAGACATCGTGCGTCTATTACCGTCTGCGCAAATATCGCCGCGACAGCAAGAACAATTGGCGACTGGCCAGCACCAGCGATAGCGGACACGTGCCCTTTTATCTGGAAGACGACACCGGCAGGGTCACCATCGATCCCCGGGGCGCCACCGTTTCGGCAGGCAACCGACAGGAATCCCGCGGCGCAGCGGCCGCCTCCCTGTTCGGCGCCTTCGTCGGCAGCGACCAGGAAAAATGGGTGGAAGAAACCGTTGCCGAGGGCGCCAGCCTTTTCGTTCTTGGCCAGGCCCGGGAAAACCGCACACCCGTCAAGCCACTGAGGGAACGCATCGCCATGGCGCTCCGTGAACTCAAACGCGATCCCCAGGCGCTGCAACGCTACGACACCAACGGCGACGGGCGGCTTTCTGAAAGGGAATGGGAACAGGCCCGCGCCGGCATCGAGCGACAGGTTCTGGAACAAAGCCTGTCGAGCGCGCCGGAACGCCCTGCACCGGGCGACCGGGCGGTGGTCGGTCGACCACGCAAGCGCGGCATCCCTTTCGTCATCACGGAAACCACCTCGGAAAAGCATCTGTTGCGCAACTATGCCCTGCTGACCATGCCCCTGTTCGCCGGCGCACTGGCCGGCCTGATCTGGACAGGTCTAATACTGCGGAATTTCATGCAACCGTAAATCGGCTGCAGACAAGGAGAAAACCATGGCTTTTGTAATCTTTCTGGGGATATTGGGATTGCTGCTGCTGATTCCGGCCGTTTATGGCGTCACCATCTACAACGGCCTGGTCAGCCTGCGAAACAATATCGATCGCGCCTGGAGCAATATCGATGTGCTGCTCAAGCAGCGTTTCGACGAACTGCCCAAACTCATCAAGGTCTGCGAAGGCTACATGCAGCATGAGCAGAAAACCCTGGAGGCGGTCATCAAGGCACGCTCCATGGTACAGGGTGCGCGCGGCCCGCAGGAAAAACTCGAAGCGCAGAACCTGCTCACCGACACCCTGAAATCCCTGTTCATGGTGGTGGAACGCTATCCCGAACTCAAGGCCGATACCCTGTTTCGCAGCCTGGGAAGCCGCATCTCCGAAATCGAGGACCAGATCGCCGACCGGCGTGAATTTTTCAACGACTCGGTCAACCTGTACAATATCCGCATCGAGCAGTTCCCCGATGTGATCATTGCCCGGGGGTTCAACTTCGCGCGCCGCTCCCTGTGGAAAATCGACCCCGCCCACCGCCAGGATGTCGAGGTCATATTCCAGCACACATGAGTTTCGATCCGTCGATGCTGCAGACCGCCCCGGTGTCCCCGCCGGGGTTTTTTTGCGTGGGGTAGTGTCCATAAGGCACATTTGCCGCTGGACGAAGCAAAAAAGATTGCTAACATTAAAATATTGATTTAGTCGGCGTTTCCGCCGGGCCGGTGCCATTGAGTCGCTGCATCGATCGGCCTTGAACCCCTGAAGGCCGTGTGATAACATCACTCAAAGTTCCTCAATGAGCCTCGGCTCAGCTCTCTGTTATCTAACCATGGAGGTCCATCATGAAAATCACTTCCTTGATTGCAGCGGCATGCATCCTGGCCTGCTGTACCCTGCCGGCGGTTTCCCAGGCGGAAATCAAAACCGGCGTTCTGACCCTGTCGCCGATGCTCGGCGGCATCACCATGGAAGGTGACCAGCCCGTCGACAGCAGCGGCCTTGCCTACAGTCTGGGACTCGGCTACAACTTCACCCCTAATTTCGGACTTGAAGCGGTGCTCGGCGGCGCCAATCTCGACAAAAAAGGTGGCGGCGATGCCGACTTCTGGAACTATCGCCTCGACGCCCTGTATCATTTCATGCCGGAAAACAGGCTGGTTCCCTACCTGGCGGCCGGTGCCGGCGGCTACACTCTCGACAGCGACGATGAGTTCATGGCCAATTACGGCGCGGGCCTGCTGTACTTCCTCGGCGAAAACGTCGCCCTGCGTGCCGATGTGCGCCACATGATGGGATTCAACGAAAGCAATCTCGAACACAACCTCATCTATACCGCCGGCTTTAAATTCCAGTTTGCCGGCACCCAAGCGCCGGTCAAAAAAGAAGAGCCGGTGGCGGCAGCGCCCGTGGACAGTGACGGCGACGGCGTAACCGACGATCTCGACCAGTGCCCCGACACCCCCAAAGGCGCTCCGGTCGATGCCAAAGGCTGTCCCCTCGACAGTGACGGTGACGGCGTTTACGACTACCTCGACCAATGCCCCGGCACCCCCGAAGGCGCACCTGTCGATGCCAAAGGCTGCCCCCTCGATAGCGACGGTGACGGCGTTTACGACTACCTCGACCAGTGCCCCGACACCCCCAAAGGCATGAGCGTCGATGAAAAAGGCTGTGAGCTCAAACTTACCCTGCGCATCAACTTCGATTTCGACCAGGCTGTCATCAAGCCTGAATACAAGGGAGAGCTCGACAAGGCGGCGGCTTTTGTACGCGCCAATGCCAACGTCCCCTATATCCTGCTGACCGGGCATACCGACAGCAAAGGCAAGGACGCCTACAATCAGCGCCTCTCCGAGCGGCGCGCCGAGGCGGTTCGCCAGGCCCTGATCAACAATTACGGGCTGGATCCCGCCAAACTCAAATCCCGCGGTTATGGCGAAACCCGGCCGGTTGCCAGCAATGACACCGAAGAAGGCCGCTACATGAACCGCCGGGTGGAACTGGTCTGCTGCACGGTTGTTCCCGAATAGCACCGCAGCCAAAACAGACTCATGCAAAACGGACAGGACCGGCTACCCCGGTCCTGTCCGTTTATGTACCGCCTGGTTTTCCCTCTTCCTGACCATCGGGCACATCCTTGTAACACCTGGCGTCCCCTTCAAATCATTGCTTTCCACGAACCCTGCCTTTTGAGCCCGCTAGCCTGAATTGATAAAAACCCCTCTATTTTCCGGCCACAGCGGGCACGTATGGATATGCCCTGACACCCTGCAGCCTTGACATTGCACATAGCAGCTCAGTAACGTGATTGGTCCTTAACCTGCAGCAACACGATGGAGAGACCTGTTGAAAACAGCCTGACTAAAAAAGATTGAAGTCCTCCAGGATGATATGTTCTTCGGACACGCCAAGGGTCTTGAACTGAGCGACCAGGGCCGAAACCATGGGTGTCGGTCCGCACAGGAAAATATTTTTGTCCCGCACTCCCTCTCTTACCCGGCTGTCGATGTATTCCGCGGTAATCAAACCCTGCCGGTCGGCAAGATACAGTTCATAGTAATGACCGCGCTCCTCAAAGGCTTTAAATCCGTGAAAATGGCTCTGAATCACCTCATGTTTTATATCATTGTCAAAGCAGGCCTGGTCTTCGGTGATGCAGACGTAGAAAAGGGAAACGAGGGGGCTTTTCCAGTTTCGGATGCATTCCGGATGCATTTCCATGAGCTTCTCGCCGGCTTCGTCCAAAGACAAACGCTCTTCGGAATGCAGGGCGACATGCCACATGCCGAGGAAAGGCGTGATGCCGATGCCGCCGCCGATAAACACGCAATCCCGATCGGCAGCCAGGAACCGGTCGCTAAAGCGACCGTAGGGACCGTAAACACTCACGGCATCGTTTTTTTCAAGCCGATCGAGACTGCGGGTGTGGTCCCCGACTTGCTTGATCCCGAGCTTGAAGCGGGAGTCCCGGTTGTACCCGCAAGCGATGGAATAGGGATGCGGCTCAGCGGCAATGCCCTGCTTATGAACCACCAGATAGATGAACTGGCTTGGCTTGAAGTCCATCCTCTGCCCTTCAGGAGCAAAGGTGATTTGCAGAATATCGCCATGTTTCTCTATATCGTCGACGCAGTAGGCATAACGGGGCCCGTACCTGGCATAGAAAAACCGGATATAAAGATACGCCAGCGCCGCCAGGCCGAGCAGGGCATACATCCATAGACCGAGCAAGGGGTAACGGGCAATGTCCCGATCCACAACGATGACGTGCGCCATGACCGCCAGCAGAACCAGGCCGAACCACTCGTGACTTCTCTTCCAGCGATGGTAGGGGATCCTGATCCACAGGGTAACCGCCAGCAGCCCCGCCATCAGCAGCAAGGAGGCAACCCCCAGGTTGTGCCCCGCAAGATACCGGTCACCGCCCGGCGCAAGAAACCACAAACGTCGCAGAAATGCCGGGACGTCGGGCATCCGGTCCAGAGCCAGAAAGAGTGGATGCGCCAGGATCAGAAAAAACGCCGCTTTTCCAAGGCGCTTGTGAACCTGATAAACCTTGTCGAGTCCGCCGAAATAGTCTTCGAAAAACGCCATCCGGGCCGACAGCACGATGCACCAGCACATAAGCACCGTCGCCAGCAGGGAGGCAGCCTTGGCCGGATATTTGTAGAAGTTGTCGAACCCCTCGTTGAAGTACCACTTGCTGCCCAGCCAGAGGGCCAGGGTCAAAACAAGGGAGAAAATTACCGGACCCAGATTCTGGTGCGAGCGGGAGGTGGTCAGCATAAGTGTCGGCCTCCTGTAAGTGACTGCAAATGATTATCAAGGCAAAAAAGAACCGTTTCCGGTTGGTAACCCGTAACAATTCTACCCTGTTTTTCAATCTTTGCCTTAAATATCGCGGATGCCGCACCCATCCGGACGTTTCATACGCCCCGCTGCTGTCTGCCCTGTTTTCAGTATTCATCCGGAAATTCAGGATGAATACTAATTGTGCTCCCGCGTCTTGTGAAAAACGATTCCGGGCCACTGCTCCATGGTGTGCCCGAGGCGCCATTCGCTCGATGCGAGGTAGGCCAGCTTGCCCTCGGCATCGCGGGCGAGGTTGACCTGATTTTTCTTTTCAAAATCATCCAGCAGCTTGCGGTCGTCACATTCCACCCAGCGGGCGGTGGCGTATTCCACCCCTTCATAGATGGCGTCGACGCCGTATTCAGTCTTGAGCCGCGCCATGATTACGTCGAACTGCAGCACCCCTACCGCGCCGAGAATGTAATCGGTGTTGAACAGCGGGCGGAACAGCTGCACGGCGCCTTCCTCGGCCAGCTGCAGCAGACCCTTTTCCAGCTGTTTGCTCTTGAGGGGATTTTTCAGCCGCACGCGACGGAAATGTTCCGGTGCGAAGTTGGGAATGCCGGTGAACTTGAGGGGTTCCTTGTCGGTAAAGGTGTCACCGATCTTGATGGTGCCGTGATTGTGGATGCCGATGATGTCGCCGGGATAGGCCTCTTCGACGTTGGTGCGGTCCTGCGCCATGAAAATGGTGGCATTGGCAATGTTCACATCCTTGCCGATGCGATGATGCCGTACCTTCATGCCGCGATGGAAGGTGCCGGAGCAGACGCGGAAGAAGGCGATGCGGTCGCGGTGCGCCGGATCCATGTTTGCCTGGATCTTGAATACGAAGCCGGAAAAATCCTCCTCGTAGGGGGATACCTCGCGGGTGGTGGTCGCGGCGGGGCGCGGCGGCGGCGCCTGCTCGACGAAGGCATCGAGCATTTCCTGGACACCGAAATTATTGATGGCGCTGCCAAAAAACACCGGCGTCTGGTTGCCCTTGAGGTATTCGGCAGGCTCGAAGGGGTTCGCGGCTCCTTCCAGCAGCGCGATGTCCTCGCGCAGCTGATCGCCCTGGCTGCCCAGCAGCTCGTCGACGCGCGGATCGTCGAGATCCTCGATCACCACCAGATCCTGGGGCCGCGTCTCCTGGCCGGCGGTAAACAGACACAGCTGCTTGCGATAGAGGTTATAGGTGCCGCGAAAACGCTTGCCCATGCCGATAGGCCAGGACAGCGGCGCGCATTCGACCTGCAGGGTTTCTTCGATATCGGCCAGCAGATCGAGGGGCTCGCGCCCTTCGCGGTCGAGTTTGTTGATGAAGGTCATGATGGGGGTGTTGCGCATGCGGCAGACCTCCATCAGCTTCTGCGTCTGGGTCTCGACCCCCTTGGCACTGTCGATAACCATCAGCGCGCTGTCCACCGCGGTCAGAACACGATAGGTGTCTTCGGAAAAGTCCTGGTGGCCGGGCGTATCGAGCAGATTGATCTCGTAGTCGCGATAATTGAATTTCATCACCGACGACGTCACCGAGATGCCGCGCTCCTGCTCCATGGCCATCCAGTCGCTGGTGGCGTGACGCGCAGCCTTGCGCGCCTTGACGGCGCCGGCCATCTGGATCGCGCCGCCGAACAGCAGCAGTTTTTCGGTCAGGGTGGTTTTGCCGGCATCGGGATGACTGATGATACCGAATGTGCGCCGGCGGTCGACTTCCTTGCGGTGGTTCCTGTTCACAGTGATTCCTCATGCCTTGAATGAAAAAAAACCGGGCCTTAAGGCCCGATGGACGAAGAATCATAGCGTAATTCGCAACAAAAGGTCAATGCCGGCGCCATCGGCGCCCGTCATGGCACACTCAGCGCGCGGCGCCGAATACTTTCTTGAGCAACTCCGTGGTCCGGGCAGCGGGATTTTCCCGGATCTTGCGCTCTTCCTCGCCGACCACGTAAAACAGCCCGTTCAGGGCCTGATCCGTTACATAGCTGTCGAGATCCAGCCCCAGGCTTTCACCGAAGGGCAGGGCCTTCAGCCTGGCGTCCAGATCCTGGAAATAGCGGGTTGCGCCGACACCGGCGAGGGAGTCGTGTACCACCGGACCGAACAGTTCCTGCAGCCTGCCGCTGGTTTTGTTCTTGAAATAATCGGTCGCCGCCGTGTCACCGCCGCCGAGAATCTGCCGGGCGTCCTCGATACTCATATCCCCTATCGCCTGCCAGAAAATCTCCTTGGCCTGAGGAGCCGCCGCTTCGGCGGCGCGGTTCATGCTCTGCGAAAAAGCATCGACCTGCGCACCGTAGCCGGCCAGGCGCAGCAATTTCTCCGATTTTTGCAGAGGACCGGGCAACGGGATGCGGATTTCGGGATTGTTGAAATAGCCCCCTTCCCGGCCGACATCGGCGACGGCGTTCTGGGTGCCGATCACCAGGGCCTCCTTGAGTCCGGAGGCGATATCGCCCTCGGAAAGCGACGCCCCTCCACTAAAGACATCCTTCACCCCCTTGAAAAAATCCTCGAATCCGGCCAGGGCAGGAACTGAAAAAAGCATCAACAACATACCCGCCGCGCTGATTCTGCCTGCCAGCCTTTTACCGATGCACGTCATGACCTGTCTCCTCTTTTAAGACGGGAAAAGTCTCCGGGGAAAATTGCCGTTCACGTTCAAGACTAGCCATGTCCTGCATGCTTTGCAAGCAGAGGCGCGTTAAAAAACGACGCGATCCCGGCCCTCCTTTTTGGCCTGGTAAAGATAGGCATCGGCCCGGCTGAGCATATCGAGCAGATTGCGCCCCGGCTCGGAACTGATGCCGATGGAAACCGTGATCCGGATCGATTCGCTGTCGCTCGCCATGCACAGAGGCAGATCGGCGATGGCACAACGTATCCCTTCGAACAGGGGCACCACCTCTTCCTTGCCGCCCGGCACCAGAGCGCAGAACTCCTCGCCACCGATACGCGCCACGACACTCGAAACAGGCAGTTCCTCCTGCAACAGCTTCGCCACCTTTTTCAGAGCGAGGTCGCCTGCCTGGTGGCCAAAGGTGTCGTTGACCTTCTTGAAGTGGTCGATATCGAGCACGGCACAGCAAAGCGCCTGGCAGGAACCCATCATCTGATTGTAAATACGGTCGCCATGCTCGAACAAAAAGCGCCGGTTGGATATGCCGGTAAGGAAATCGGTAGTCGCCGCGGTGCGAATGGCCTGAATGTTTTCCAGATTTTCGATACTCTGGGAAATGCGGCAGTAGAACTCCTCGGTGAGAAAATGCTGCTTTATGATAAAATCATTGGCGCCGCATTTCAGAAAACGGGCCGCCATGACGTTGTCACCCAGAGCCGAGATGCCAATAATGGCCAGGTTCTCCTGGGAATGGGTCTTGCGGATGGTCTGGGTCAGTTCGAAACCATCCATATGGGGCATGTGAAAATCACAAACCACCAGTTTGATATCGGGATGCCGGGCCAGGTGCTCAAGCGCTTCACCGCCGTCGGCGGCCTCCAGCACCTGGTAACGGTGCACCCGCAGCAGATCGGCCATGACCTGTCGCTGCAGGGGCGAATCGTCCACCACCATGACCTTGATTGCGTCGTTGCGGTCCAGGCGGTTGAGCAGCGTCACCAGATAATCCAGGCTTTGAGCGCCCTCTTTGTACACATAATCCACAACCTTCTGTTCCCATATACGGTCGCGAATTTCTTTGTTGACAACACTGGTAAAAACAATGACCGGGATATGCTTCTGACGAAGCCTGGCGACAATTTCGCCTCCCGGCGCATCCGGAAGGTTGAAATTCACGATGCCAGCGGCAAAGCCCCCGGGCGTTTCTTCAATAAATTGACAGGCTTCCTGCATGGTGCGGGCCCAGCAGACCTGCCGGCCGGTTTCCGCCTCCAGCTTTTTTTTGAGCATGCGCCCGAAAAACCCCGAATCCTCCGCAACCAGCACTTTTTTCATTACCACGTCCCTCCTCGAAAAACCTGGCAAACGCCCGTCGGCGTCAACATAACATTCCACTTTCAAACCCGGTTTTTAAAAGCAAGAAAAATGCCTATCCTTCCAAAAGCAGGGATGCGAAACGGCGTCGGACTCTTTTGCGGCAAACGGCCCGCCAATGATCCTCGGAAGGCCGCACAGAAGCGAAGAGAAGCGTGGCCCTGGCGGCGGGATTCCATAGGTCCGTTGACGATTTCGCAGTCCCCGGCTGGCGGGCAGCACTGCGGCGGCTTCGCGCCTCATTCCCCGCGCTTGCGCCCCCGCCAATCGTTGATGCTCCACGACAACTGGGTCCACATACCACGCAGCAGCAACAGATCTTCCCTGTCGATAGCGGCCTGATGCAGCATGCGGCGCAGGCGGTTCATGACGGCGGCCGGGCGGGCGGGATTGAGAAAAGCGATCCGCGTGAGAACGCTTTCCATCTGCGCAAACAGCGCCTCGCATTCCGCGGCTGCCGGCCGCTGCCCGGCAGGCTGTGGGGCTGCAGGCAGAACACGGGGCGAGCGAGTGAACTCATACAGGAACAGCAGCACCGCCTGGGCCAGATTCATGGATCCGACCTGCTCGGCGGTGGCGATGGCGGCGCTATGGGTGCACAGGGAAACTTCCGCGCTGGTCAGGCCCGAATCCTCGCGGCCGAAAACCAGCCCGAGCCGCTCATCCCCCGGAAGGGAAAGCGCCAGATTGGCGGCCTCCGCCACATCTAGCAACTCGCCGCGCAGCTTTCCGGGGCGGCGGGTCGCCGCTATCGCCAGGGGCAGGTCCGCCAATGCCGTGTTCAGGTCGGCATACAGGCGGGCGCGGCCAAGCAAAGGGGCGGCACCCACGGCAAACTTGCGGGCCTCGGGATGCAAATGTGGGCACGGGTTGACCAGACGCAGATCGCCAACCCCGAAATTGCCCATGGCGCGGGCCACCATACCGATATTGCCCGGATTCTGCGGCTCCACGAGGATCACACTGATCCTTTCAGAAACATCTGTATTCATGCCTGGCAGCATAACCCAGACCTCTCGCCCCTGAAAGAGCCTTTTCGTGCCGCGTCAAAAATGGCCGGGATTTCCGGCGGTGGCCCATCTGCCTGCGAACAGGCATGACATTTCTTGCCGGGTGTATTAAATTGGTGCCCCGAGAATTTCCTGCATGGGGCAGATTCGCAAGCCGCGGGCAGGAACTCTCGGTGCTACGCAAAAAGTATAATCGCAGCCGGTCGACGCTAACCGGCTGCCACAAAGTGAAAAGCATTTTGCCGCATCATCCCAACTGAGAGGTCCCATGACACCAACCATCACCGTTCTCGACGGCGACCAGACCGGCCAGGAACTGCTCATTGAAGCCCTGCGCGTACTCGCTCCCGACGTAACGGGAGTCCCGGTAATGTTTGAGCATTTCGATCTGAGCCTGGAAAACCGCCGCAAAACCAAAAACCGGGTTGTCCATGAAGCTGCCGCAGCCATGAAGCAAACCGGTTTGGGGCTCAAGGCCGCCACCATCACACCGGCCGTGAAGGGCGACGTCGGCAGCCCCAACGCCATTCTTCGCGACGAGGTAAACGGCACCGTCATCGTTCGCACCGGGCGCCGCATTCCTGGCGTGCGCCCCGCCGGCGGCGCCTACGCACCGATATCGGTGGTGCGCATGGCTGTCGGAGATGCCTATGGTGCCGAGGAGTCCCGGCAGGGCGACGGCCTCGATGAGGTCGCTTTCCGTACCGAGCGCATCACCCGCCGCCACTGTCACGCGGTTGCCGAATTTTCTTTCCGCCACGCGCGCAAACTCGGGGTCAAGGTGTTCGGCGGCCCCAAATTCACCGTCAGCCCGATTTACGAAGGCATGCTCAAGGAAGAAATGGACGCCGCGGCACAACGCTATCCGGACGTCACCTACGAGCCACAGCTTATCGATGCAACCTATGCCCTGCTGCTGATCAACGGCGGTGACGGCATGGTGATACCGGCCTTGAACCGGGATGGCGACTGCCTGAGCGACTTTGTCCTGCAGATGTTCGGCTCTATCGCCGGCGCCGAATCCCTGCTGCTGTCCTTTGATGAAAACTGGGAGCCGGCCGTGGTGATGGCCGAAGCGCCCCACGGTACCGCACCGTCCCTCGAAGGGAAAAATATCGCCAATCCCATGGCGATGATACTGGCTGGCGGCGCGCTGCTCCGCTACATCGACCACCGCAACGCCCACCGGGCGGCCCGCGCCATTTATGAATCGGTCTTCGAAGCGGTGCATCGGGGCGTCAGCACACCGGATCTCGGCGGCAGCTGCACCACGACCGAATTCACCGAGGAAGTGATCCGCCGCGTCAAATCGAAACTGGAAGTCTGGGAGGCGCTGGGCAACTGAGCGGGCGTACGCCAGAGCGATGCGATACCTGTCCCACCAGCCATCTCATCCCGACATGATCGGAGGTACCAATTCATGAGCGTCTCCAACCCCCTGATCCAGATGGAAACGAGCTTCGGCGAAATCCTGTTCGAACTGGACAGAGCCAAAGCGCCCGTCAGCGTGGAGAACTTCCTGCGCTATGCCCGTGCCGGTCACTATGACGGCACCATTTTTCACCGGGTCATCAAGGGCTTTATGATCCAGGGCGGGGGACTGACCCCCGAGATGAAGGAAAAGCCAACCGACGAACCGATTGTCAACGAAGCCCGCAACAAGCTGAAGAACAAATCCGGCACCATTGCCATGGCCCGCAGCGAGGAGATCGACAGCGCCCGTGCCCAGTTCTTTATCAACACGGAAAACAACCGCGACCTGGATCATGCCGGGCTCAACCCGGCGGTGTTCGGCTACGCCGTGTTCGGCCAGGTGGTGGACGGCATGGATGTTGTGTATGAAATTGAGCGGGTGGCGGTCGCCAGCAAAGGGGGATACGCAGACGTTCCTCTTGAGCCGGTCATCATCACCAGGGTCACGGTCATCGATTGAGCACTGGCAGGCTCCGCACCCCGGAAACAAGACGGAGCCTGCCTGTACGGGTATCAGTCCAGACCGGCGATGTTTCTCAGAAACAGCAGCTGCAGAAAAAACGGAACACTGTAAGTCGCGGCAAAAGTGGCCTCTACCGGACCGAAAAAAGCGCAACTGAAAGCAAGAATCAGGATGTAATTCGGAAACAGCAGGCACACCAGCGACGTGGCCCGCAACGCCGGAGGCAGGCGCCGGCAGGCTACCCCGAACAGCACCATCAGTCCGGCCACCATAGCCCCGCCGGCAGCCATGGCCTCCAGCGCCAGACCGGGCTGTTCAAGGAAAAATCCCGAATAGCGGGAAAAAACCCCCACATTGGTGATGCCGACGGCGAACAGGGACAAAGGGTAGCTGCAACGCAACAGTCGCTCCGTGGTACGCGGCAGCCATCTGGCGCAGATCCGTCCAAGCAGGGCTGGCACGAAGATCATCACCGCCAGCATCCGCACCATCGGCGCCAGGCCGACCTGCATGGTTTGCCCGGCAAGTGTGGCCACCAGAGGCGGCAGTGTGAAGGGCAGCACCAGGGAAGAAAGGATCACCACGGCCGCCGCCACGAAGATATCGGCGCCGAACAGGTTGGCAAAAAAGGGGGCCAATACGGCCGTCGAGGCGCCGGCCACCAGCAGCCCCGCCAGTTCGTAACCGGGCCAGAACACATGGAAGAGAGCATAGACCAGCAGGGGCATCAGAACGGTCTTGACCAACAGCACCGCCGCGGTGGCCAGGGGCGCTTTCAGCGTGTGTCTGAGCAACCCGCGCATATCGATGCCCAGAAACGACAACAGCAGCAGCACCATGACAAAGATCGACGGCGCATGCCACAGCGGTTTTGCCAGCTGTGGCAGAAATATCCCCAGCGCCATGGTGGCGTAGCTGATCAGCAGCAAAATCGCATCTTTTTTTCGTAACATACGAACCACTTATACAGAGAACCACGACACCGGTGCCTTGTCCCCAAACATCCGGGAAACGGGCGCAGCGCCTGTTCAGCGATGTGGCCCTCCTCCCCCGGGGGTGGTGTCGTCCGCCTGCCGTACCATGCAAAAAGCCGGCGCGGTAAAACTACCGGACCGGCTTGGTTATGGTTGTTGAGAATGACTTATTTTCGATCCGAACAGGGTGCCGCGCTCTGTTGGCGGCGCCCTTCCCGCCACTGAGCCAGCAACAGCAGCCCCACGCCGACACAGATGGCCGTATCGGCGATATTGAAAGCTGGCCAGTGGTACTGGTGCCAGTGAACATCGAGAAAATCGACCACTTCTCCATACCGCACGCGGTCGACAAGATTCCCGACCGCACCGCCGAGCACAAGACTGACCGCCCAACGTGCCAAAACCTGATCGCATCGGTACTGACGGTAAAACCACACCAGAAATATCACCGCGATCAGGGTAGTGGTAAGCAGGAAAGGCACCCGGAATCCGCTGTCGGCCAGCATGCCGAAAGCCGCCCCCTTGTTGCGCACATAAACCAGGTCAAAAAAACCCGGCACCAGCGGACGCGCCTCGTGCAGGTGAAAGTTTTGCACCACGAGCCATTTACTGAACTGGTCCAGCCCGGCGACCAGTGACGCGATCAACAGCAGCAGGCGATATCGGGTATGTTTCATTGGCGGCTGAGAACCTCGACGCAGCGCTGGCAAAGATTCGGATGTTCGGCGCTGTCGCCGACCGTGGTTGAATAATTCCAGCAACGCTCACATTTATCGCCCAGGGCTTTTTCCACCCGGATCCCGAGGCCGGGCAGGGATTCGCACTGCAGGCCGCCCTGCAGATCATCGAGCAGTTCGACCTGGGAGACGATGAACAAGGCCGCCAGGTGCTGTCGGTAGCTGTTGAGCAGTTCGTGCAATCCGCTGTCCGCACTGCTCAACAGCACGCGTGCATCGAGGGAATGGCCGACCACCTTGTCGTTGCGGGCCAGTTCCAGTGCCTTGGAAACCTCCGACCGGATGGCGAGCAAACGATCGTAGCGATCTTCCATGAGTTTGTCGCGCGAATTTCCGGAGAAGCGAACAAAATCGGCCAGATGCACACTTTCGGGGCGCGGCCCCGGCAAAAATCCCCAGATCTCCTCGGCGGTAAACGACAGTACCGGAGCGATCAGGCGCGTCACGCACTCCAGTATCCGGAACATGGCGGTCTGGGCGCTGCGCCGTTCAAGGCTTTCGGCGCCAGAGGCATACAGCCTGTCCTTGAGCACATCCAGATAAAAGGAACTCATCTCGACGCTGCAGAAATTGTGCACCGCGTGATAAATGATGTGGAATTCATAACTTTCATAGGCCTTCTCGACTTTCCCGGCCAGATCTTCCAGTTTGGCCAGGGCCCAACGGTCGAGTTCCAGCAACTGATCGTCGGAAACCATGTCGCGGGACGGGTCGAACCCTGCCAGATTACCGAGCATGTAGCGGGCGGTATTGCGGATGCGGCGGTAGGCATCGGAAAGCCGCTGCAGGATCTCATCGCTGATGCGGACATCATCGCGGTAATCCTGGGCCGCCACCCACAGGCGCAGAATTTCCGCGCCGTACTTCTTGATCACCTCCTCGGGCGCAACCACGTTGCCGACGGACTTGGACATCTTCTTGCCCTTGCCGTCGACGACGAACCCGTGCGTCAGCACCGCCTTGTACGGTGTGTGTTCGCGGGTGCCGACCGAGGCGAGCAGACTGGAATGAAACCATCCGCGATGCTGATCGCTGCCTTCCAGGTAAAGATCGGCAGGCCACTGCAGGTAATCACGGTTTTCCAGAACCGCGGCATGGGACACTCCGGAGTCGAACCAGACATCGAGGATATCGGTTTCCTTGATGAAATCGTCGTGGCCGCAGGATGCGCAGACCGTGCCGGCCGGCATCAGGTCACGGGCTTCCTTTTCGAACCACAGGTCGCTGCCGCCCTGCTCGAACAGATCGGCCACATGGTGCATCACCCTGCTGTCCTCGAGGGCCTCGCCACATTTCGCACAATAGAAAATTGTGATGGGGACCCCCCAGCTGCGCTGGCGGCTGATACACCAATCGGGGCGGTTTTCGACCATGTTGTAGATCCGGTCGCGCCCCCAGCGCGGGATCCAGGTCACGTCGTTGATGTGTTGCAGGGCCTTTGCACGCAGGCCATTGGCCTCCATGGAAATGAACCATTGCTCGGTGGCGCGGAAAATGATCGGCTTTTTGCAACGCCAGCAGTGGGGATAGCTGTGGCTGATATTGCTTTCCTGCAGCAACGCCCCGACCTCGCTCAGCTTGGCATTCACCGCGGCATTGGCCTCGCTGACCTTCATGCCGCCGAAAAATTCGACATTCTCGTAATAGCGCCCATAATCGTCCACCGGGTTGTAGACCTCCAGCCCGTAGGCGAGGCCGACCACGTAGTCGTCCTGACCGTGGCCTGGAGCGATGTGTACGCAACCGGTGCCGGCTTCAAGGGTAACATGATCCCCGAGAATAATCAGGGACGCACGGTCGTACAGGGGATGGCGGCAGGTTTTGCGTTCGAAAATCGCCGCGTTGAAGGTTCTAACCACCCGATACGCTTCCACGCCGATCTGCTGCATGACCGACGACACCAGATCTTCCGCCATCACCAGCAGCTCGCCGCCGGCTTCGACAATGGCATAAGACAGGGCCGGATTCAGACACACCGCCAAATTGGCGGGAATGGTCCAGGGCGTTGTGGTCCAGATGACAAAGGACAGCTCGCGACCGGCCAGCTCCGCCAGCTCCAACGGCAGTTCGTCGGCATAAGCAAATTTGACGTAGATGGAAGGCGACGTATGGTCGGCGTATTCCACTTCGGCTTCCGCCAGCGCCGTTACGCAGGACGAGCACCAGTGGATCGGCTTTTTACCTTTGAACAGCCCTCCCCTCTCCACAAAACGCGCCAATTCCCTGGCCGTGACCGCCTCGTAATGGTGAGTCATGGTCAGATAGGGGCGATTCCACTCACCCAGCACGCCCAGTCGTTCGAATTCCGCGCTTTGTATTTTCACCCAGGTATCGGCATAGGTGCGGCACTCTTTGCGGATCTCGGCCTTGCTCATCTCGCGCTTTTTGTTTCCCAGCTGTTTATCCACCATCAGTTCGATGGGCAGACCGTGACAGTCCCAACCAGGCACGTAAGGGGCATAATAGCCCTGCATGCGGCGGCTTTTGAGTACGATGTCCTTGAGAATCTTGTTCAGGGCGTGGCCGATATGGATGTGGCCGTTGGCATAGGGGGGGCCATCGTGCAGGGTGAAATTGGGCCGCTTGCGGCCGGCTTCCTCCATTTTTTCATAAAGCCCCATGCCCTGCCATTGCTCCAGAATTTCGGGTTCCCGCCTGGGCAGATTGCCGCGCATGGGGAACTCGGTTTCCGGCAGATTAAGGGTCTGTTTGTAGTCCATCGCACTCCTCCCGAGAGTCTGCTGGGTGGCAAAAAACAAGTCTGATAAATTAGCAAAACCCCCATATAAGTCAAGAGAAAAGGGGACTTTTGGAACGACAAAGGGCCGCCCACTGCGTTTCGGCACGCATTGGACGGCCCTTTGTCGCCTCCCCAGGAATGCTTGCGCCTTGCGATGCCGGCACAATGGCCAGAAGCCACCCGGCAACCACGAATCAGACGCGCAAAGCTGTACGACCGCCGGTCGGTACCGGGGTTACCCTCAAGGGAAAACCACAGCCCCGACCTGCAGCCTCAGCCATGATTCTGCGCCAGAGACAGAATGCTCTGACGCACCAGGTCGGAGATATTGGTACCGGCTTTTTTGGCCAGATTCTGCAGAACCTGCATTTCCCGATCGTTGACACGGCAGGAAATAATGTTCTTTTTCGGATTTTCCACGCTCTTACCCATTGTTGTGTCTCCTTTGCGAGTCCCTGACTTCATTGCAACAGCAAACAACCGCTATCCACGTGAAAGCACCCGAACAACGCTGGGTGCTGTATACAGCATTGCAAATGCTCTGCCAGCTTTCCATTTTTTGAAAAACCGGAATTGTTCTTGTGAATTCAGTCAGTTGCAATTTTCTTGCGAATTTATGGAGTCGCTGTTTAAAAATCGGAAGGTGATCCAAAAGAGGACAGAGAGACACGTACCGCAACAAATCGCCGCCCTCTCCCAGGCGGCAAACCCGATCTTTCATGTTTGCCGGAGGGAGGATGGCACTTCTTGCCGGTTATTAGTTGGTATCCATCCGGAAACTCCGGATGGATACACCCTGGTTTTCATATGGGAAACGAGCAATTTTTCGTTTTGGCAAGGAAATCAAGGGGTTGCGCGGAAGCGTACATCGGTACGCCGCACAAGCAAGCCTGCGGATTGACGCCGCCACGGCGGAAAAGGGCCGTTTCCGGATGAAAACTGCTGGAGAACCGATTCATTCTCCCGCCTCTTGATCCAGCAGCACCAGGGTTTGTATCCGATTCAGCAAAACCCCCTCCGGACGCAGCAGGCTGTCCAGTTCGTCGCCAGGACGCCACCCGGTAATCACTGTGCGCCCGACCGGATAGCGCCCCTCGACGCCACCGCGCTCACGGATTCTGAGCCCCCACAGGGTGTGCAGAAAGGCCGGCTGCCCGTTGAACTCCCCCACATACAACATGATGTGCCCAGGCATGTGAACCAGGGTCAGCCAGGGTACGGCACGAAGACGGATAACCGACGCCTTTTCCGTAGCCGTCAGAGAGGCAAGTTCAAGACGCACCCCCTGTCTGGCCTGGGCCGCCGAATTCCGGGGCAGGTAGAGGCCGAAGCAGGCAAACAGATCGCGCAGGGTCGCGGAGCAGTCCCGACTACCGAACTGGCCTCCCCAGTCGTAGGGGTTGCCGAGCAGGCGCTCGCCAAGATCGGCGATGCTGGCCGGGGTCAGGGACAAGGGGAAGACCGGACCGTCGACCTCCCGCAAACCGGCGGAGCGCAGTTCGGCACGTCCCCCTTCGCCGCGAACCGGCACCAGCACCTGTCCGGGTTGCGCCTGCGGCCACACACTGCCGAGGCTGGCGACCGCAAGCACCTCTCCGTACTCATCGCGCAGCGGCACCCCATCAGCTATCACCACGCGCCACGGAGCCGCCGCATACATATCGATGCAGGCTTCATCAACCGGCGCAACGTCGGGAGCGGGAATCCAGCCGAACATGGCCTCGGTTTCCACCAGCAGCCAGCAACCATCCGCCGAACGATGCCGAACCCGAACCGGGGTACCAGCGGGCAGGGAAGAATATTGCAGATAATCGAAGGGGAAGCCCTCGCCCGGCAGCGCCGGGTTGTAGAAGACAGGCTGTCGGGCAGGTACGCCCCGAAGGTTGGCGGCATGAACGGTTATGGCGGGATAGTCGGCGGACGGAAAAGCCTGCTCGTCACACAAGAACAGCCACTGCCGGCGCAGGGACATGGGCAGCGGCTCCCTGTTGCTGCCATAAACCGGGGCGTCGAGCAACCATTTGCCGATGGCAAAAAAATCCTTCCCTTGCCACTTGGACCATCCAGGTTGCCAGGGCGCCAGAAAACGACGTCGGAATCCGAGCTGCATCCGCTCCTGACGGTCTGTTGGCAGCAACGGCCGGTGTGCCGTATCCGCCTGCACGTAAGCCGAAAGATGTTGGGGAAAAAACAGCAGGTCACCCAGCCGACGCTCTTTGGCCACCGGGCTGCAAGCCGCAAGGAGCAGGGCTGCAATGCTCGCCGCCAGCATCCGGAGCCGCCAGCATATGATGCTCTCCCCAAACAGCCCGCGCATACTATTTACGACCGCCCCGCGGACAATAATCGCCGTCGAAGTTCGGCCCCGTTTCTGACCCCATGCAGAATCGTCGAACAACTGGTGCGGTTTTCGATCAACTCCTTGAGCCGGGCCGACAGAGATGTATCCCCAAGCAGAACAGCCCCGGCCAATGTGCTGTTGCGGAACACAAACAGAGCGTAATGTTCGTCGGCACTGTCTTCGAAAACCTGATAACTGCCATCGGCGGGATGAACATTGCCGATGCTGAACAGATCGACATCCAGAACCTTGAGAATATTGGACCGCGGCAAGCCGGGAAAACGGGAACTACCCCCCGCGGCATTGACGCCGGCAACCTTGCCCTGTTGCTGCGCCGGCAGCCAGGCACCGTAGAGCACGCCCTGATGTTCGGCCACGTCGCCGGCCGCGAAAATATCGTCAATGGAAGTCTGCATGCGATTGTCGACCAGAATGCCGTCATGAACCTCCAGATTTGCCTGCCTGGCCAGAGCATTGTTGCAACGAACCCCTGCGGCAAAAATCACCAGATCCGCGGGCAGGGTTTCCCCGGTCTCCAGAACAACCCCGGACACCTTGTTTTCGCCCGCGAGTTTTTGCAGCCGGACACCGCAGAGCAAACGGATGCCGAGCTTTTCGACATACGTGGCGAGCCGTTTTCCGGCGGCGGGATTCAGCTGCCGGGGCAACAACCAGTCAAAGCTTTCGATAACGGTCACCCTGGCACCCCGCCCGGCAAGGGCCGCCGCGGTTTCCAGGCCAAGCACGCCGCCGCCGATCACCACGCACCCCGCCCCGCGCCCGGCCTTTTCCAGAAGGGCACAGGCATCCCGGTAGGTGCGCAGCGTCATGACCCCGGCCTTGTCGATTCCAGCCACAGGCGGCACAAAGGAGTGCGCACCCAGGGTCAGAATCAGCCGATCGTAGGAAACGGTCTCGCCCGTGCCTAGCCGGATCGACCTGGCTGCAGCATTGATCGCCGTCACTTCAACAGAGGGTCTGAGTTCGATGCGCCGCTCTTCATACCAGCCGGCAGGGTGAAGACTCAGCTGTTCGGAAGTCAGCTCGCCGGCCAGGTAACGGGTCAGATTGATGCGGTAATAAGGCAGTTCCGGTTCCCGGCCAACAACAAGAATTCTGGCTGCGGGGTTGGTCTCACGAGCGGCGGCGGCTGCCGATATACCGGCGATGCCGGCTCCGACAATGACAATGGTTGCCCCCGAATCGGCCGTCTCCGGTTCGCCACCCTGCCCGTAAACAGCCTCGAACTGATCGGGTCCAGCGCCGCACACCGGGCAGGCTTCGGGCGGGGCGGCGCCTTCGTGGAGATAATCACATACCAGGCAGCGCCAGGCTCGCGCAGGAGAACCTGGTACCGCAACGGAAGAAACTTCCTCCGCCTCAAACAACTCCTGGCCCACACCACAAACCGGACAGCAAGCCGGCAGTTCGCCTCCCACATGAACATATCCGCAAACGGTACATCGCATCGATTCGCCAGCCATAAAGCGATTCCTCCTTATGAAAACACCCGACCACTACGGAGACAATAATTAAACGCGACTATAGCAGAAATTATCAGAAAGTGCAGACAGAGATTGGTTGTGCAAACCAATCCCCCATGAAAATTCGCTTATACCAAAAGACCTCACATGCAGCCAAAAAATTTTTAGTTGGAGGCGCCCAATTTCCTGAAACATGAACCGGATTTTATGAATGGTCTGCATAAAATCGGTGAAAATTTGAGAAAGATAACTAATGCGCGCGAAAAAACGCGTATTTTTTTGCACAGGCTAATTTTGCGGCCAAAAAACAACATGTTAAATGAAACGAGCATCATCTTTTTTCGCAATCCTGTGACAGGGATCATGAGTTTTTAGATAGTATATAAAAATATGGCATAACTCTAATCGTCATTAGATTGTTTCACTGCACGATCCGGTTCTTCTCACAAAGAGATCTGTTGCTGTGCCCACTCGGAAACGACGGATGGACACTGCATCAGCGGCGGGAAATGGATGGGATTTAAAAAGGGCGCTGCCCTTTACGGCCAGCGCCCTCGAAAGATGTCAACCGGTCATTCCGCAAGCATACCAGCGGATGGCAGAAAAACTTACAGCTTGCCCGCCTGACGGGCACGCTGCTCGGCCGCCAGCACGGTATTCTGCAGCAACATGGCGACCGTGGTCGGACCGACGCCGCCAAGGCGGGGGGTAATCCAGCCGGCGACATCGGCCACGGATTCGTCGACGTCGGGCAGCAGCTTACGCCCCTCCCAGCTGATGCCGCCGCTGATCACCACAGCGCCGGGCCGGATCATATCCGGTTGCACGATACCGGGGCTGCCGGCGGCGGCGATGACAATATCGGCACGGCGGGTATAAGCGCCAAGATCGCGAATCCCGGAATGAACCACCGTAACCGCGGCATTGGCGAAGGGCTGTTTGAGAGTCAGCAGCAGGGACAGAGGACGACCAAGGGTCGGACCGCGTCCGATAACCACTACTTCCCGGCCCTCGACGGGAATGTCATAATGCTTGAGCATGGCGCGGATGCCGGCCGGGGTGCAGGGTACCGGCCCGGGCTCCTGCAGAACCAGTCGGCCCAGATTGACCGGATGCAGGCCATCGGCATCCTTGTCCGGATCCATCAGCATCAAAGCCTGGTTGAAATCAAAACCTTTGGGCAGGGGATACTGAATGATATAGGCATCGACATGCGGACTGTCGTTAAAGTCCCGCACGGCGGTCAGCAGATCGGCCTGGGTTGCAGTAGCCGGTATCTCTATATGGAAAGAGGCGATGTCCACTTCCTTGCAGGTTTCGTGCTTTTTGTTGACATAGCTGATGCTGGGACCGTCTTCCCCGACCAGAATGGTGCCGAGTCCGGGTTGAATGCCTTTTTCCTTGAGGGCCACCACGCGCCGGGCCACATCTTCCAGCACCGCTGCAGCCACCACTTTGCCTTCGAGCAGATTTGCAGACATCAAAACTCCTTTTATAAAAAATATTGTCAGTCTTCCGTTGTCAATTGCTGGCACTCAGCACTCGAAAAACGCTCCATCATAAAATGTCACTCGACAATGTCAAGTCATTAAGCAGATGACCGCCCGCCACATTCAACTGACCACATTCTGCGGTTGTCCCGCAAGAAACGCTCGCACGTTGTCAACCACGATATCCATGAGCCGCTGCCGGGCTTCGCGGGTTGCCCAGGCAATATGCGGGGTGATAAAGGTATTCGGCGCGCAAAGCAGGGGATTTTCGACATCCGGAGGTTCGCAGGACAAAACATCGACGCCGAGCCCGCCGAGCCGGCCATCGGCCAGGGCCCGGCCCACGGCCGCTTCATCGAGCAGAGCGCCCCTTGCGGTGTTGATCAGCAGTGCCGAGGGTTTCACGAGGGACAGGCGGGAAGCATCGACCAGTGAACGGGTACGTTCGGTCAAGGGGCAATGCAGGCTGATCACGTCGCTGCGACGGAACACCTCATCCAGAGACACAAAGGTCACCTCACCGCGCTGCTCATGCTCGGCATAGTTGCCCGGGTGGGCTGTATGCACCAGCACCTGCATGCCGAAGGCCCGGCCGATGCAGGCGACCTGACGACCGATCTGCCCGAACCCGACCAGACCCAGAACCCGACCATCCAATTCGTGAAGAGGGCGATCCCAGAAACAAAAATCGGGGCTGCCGCTCCAGCGGCTTTCCTCCCGGACCATACGGCTGTGATGCCCGACCTGCTGTGTCATCTCAAGCAGCAGCGCAAAAACCATCTGTGCCACGGAACGGGTGCTGTACGCCGGCACATTGGTTACCACAACCCCATGTTTGCGGGCTGCGCGTATATCAACGATGTTGTAGCCGGTGGCCGTCACCCCCAGATATTGCAGATCCCCAAGTCGGGCAAACCGTGCCTCGTCAAACACAACCTTGTTGACAAGAACAATTTGCGCCCCCCTGGCGCGCGGTAACTCCTGCCCGGGCTCGCAGCGGTCATACACCGTCAATTCCCCCAGCGCGGCCAGGGCTTCCCAGCTCAGATCGCCGGGATTCAGAGCATGGCCATCAAGCACCACAATCCTCATCGTTCGCCTCCTTTATTCCCCATGTTGGCGTCCACCTGCTGCCTGACAAGCTTGCAGCCCAGCCTTCGGGCCTGCCGGCGAGCCCGATCAGGCAGGGGTTGATGTTCCTGCTGCGCGACTCCGCCAATAATCAGCAAACCGGCGCAGCGGGCGCCTAGCACCGTTGCCGCCGACTTCAGCACCCGCGGCGCCCCGCAGAACACCCGCGCCATGAATGCGGGCATGGCGCAGGACAGCAACAACACCGCCCGGCGCGGCCGGCGGGTGGTGCGCCGCCTGGGAACCCGCGCCCCCCATGGCCACCAGGCATAGCAGACCAGGCGCTCGACAAAGCGCTTGGTCAGGGCAGTGACACAGAAAAAATTGATTGGCGAGCCCAGCACGATAGCGTCAGCACCCTCCAGAGTGTCGAGCAGGGCGGCCATATCGTCCTTTATGACGCAAGCCCCCCGGCGATCGCCTGGTTGCTGGGTACATTCGCGACAGTTGGTGCAAAACGCAATATGCTTGTCCAGCAGGTAGATCTTGTTGACACGGGCGCCGCATTCCGCCGCCGCCGAAAGCACCTCATCCACCGCTGAATCGATGATGCCGCCTTTACGATAACTGCCGACCACACCAATAATCGTGCTGGAGCGCTGCATACCAACCTCCGGGGCTTGCAATCAGCAAAAGAGACCTTAGTTAGTGTCCGTCCGGAAACTCCGGATGGATACAGCGTAGTTTTCATATGGGAAACGAGCAATTTTTCGTTGTGGCAAGGAAATCAAGGGGTTGCGCGGAGGCGTACATCGGTACGCCGCACAAGCAAGCCTGCGGATTGACGCCGCCACGGCGGAAAAGGGCCGTTTCCGGATGAAAACTAGTTATGGCCGACAGCAACGCCAACTATGCCACGACCCGTTCATAACCAGAATATCGCGAGAACAATCTTATCCCTGGTAAGTCTGTGCCCGCAACCGGAGCTTGCGCGCCAGATTTTCAACGGCCATCATCAAGGACAGGGACAGTGCCGAATTTTTCCCGAAATCGGCCGGTACCAGGTTCGAGACCCTGCCATCCTCGATAAAACCCCAGGCCCGCCCCCACTTGGCTTTATTCGCCCGGTCGAAAACCCCGATGGCGTATCCGCCGCTACGGCGGATCAGGGAAAAACAGGGGATATCGGTGAGACCATCTCCAACCACGATCATCTGATCAAATGGAACGCGCAGCTGCTGGCTCCCGACCTTGCGATTGACGGCAAATGGCTGGCTGCGACACTCGGGGCCGGTAATGCCCTTGGCTATCTGGAAAAGAAAGCGGGTTTTGTCGGTAAAACTGACGATGTTTTTAGGATAGACGATGCCGCCCTCGTCATCATAATGAAAATCGCAACACCAGATGTCGTTGAAATGCCGGGCCAGCCGGGTGTGGCGCAGAATATCGCCGATGCCGCTGCTGATCAGGTAAAATTCGACCGCAACCCGCTCGTTGATGGACTCGGCATGACGACGCACCCGTTCGAAAATACGCGTGGCTCCGGAAAAAGGTTTGATGCGCTTGCCCCAGCGGATCAGATCGTCACGCCGGATGGGCGGCCCGTTATGTGACAAGGCTATCATTTCGTAAAGATACGCCGGCACGGGATCCCAGCCATCCTCGATGCGCGGCGACACCCGGTCCTGCCAGAAATGCGGCACATCCACCCCGCGACAGTCGAGGAAACTCGACGTGCTGTCCGGCGCCAGAGTATCATCAAAATCGAATATGACAGCTATGGTTTCCTGCATGCAATCCTCTCGCATCCTTTGGGGGAAGCCGTTCCGCGCACGACACCTTCGGCACGGCTTCCAGGGCCGCGATGCAAACCGTCCGGCAACGATAACATTCTATCATCCTTACCATAAATCAGCTGACAAAAACACTGCCGTTACCTTTTCCAGCCGACCAGAGCATCGCCTGCCGCCGTCGAGGACAGCATGACAGCCGAGAAGAATCGTTCGGGGCCAGACATCTCACCTATTTTAATCACCGGCAATCGATGCTATATTTTCACACGAAGTTCAGATCATAGAATAATGTTGTCGAAAAAACATTTTCCTCCAACTCTGGACCGGTCTCCACTTTTCCCGTGTAATACCCGCCCATCTGACTGTAGCCGCTGAGCGCCCGAGGCTCTGGTGCGGAACGGCCGGCAAGGGTGCCAGCCAGAGGACGGCCGCTCGGCCGGGAACCGACGGGCCGGTAAGCGGTTTAATTCTCCGAAGAGGATCGTGATGAAAATCCAGGGAAAAATCATCGCCATGGGGGTTGCCCTCGTGGTGTTGACCGCCGCAGCAATTGTCGGCATTACCCATTTTCAGGAAAAGCGCATCGGCCAGCGAGTAACCGGCATCATCGAAAACCAGGCACGCCAGGAAACCGCCAAGGTAGCTCGCAGCATTCACCTGATGTGCGAGGTCATGCGCGAATCGGTGACCGAAACGGTGCTCAACAACCTCAAGGTCGCCGACACCCTGCTGCATCGGGAAGGAGGCATTTCCTTCGCCCCCACGACGATCCGATGGGTCGCGGTAAACCAGTTCACCAAGGAAACCAGATCCCTTGTTCTGCCTAAAATGCTCATCGGCAACCGGTGGTTCGGGCAGAATCGCGATGCCGCCCACCCGACGCCCCTGATCGATGAAGTACATCAACTCGTTGGCGGCACCACCAGTGTCTTCCAGCGCATCAACGAAGATGGCGACATGCTGCGCATCGCCACCAACGTTATTCAAACCAACGGCATGCGGGCCATCGGCACCTATATCCCGGCCCTCAATCCCGATGGCACCCCCAACGAAGTTGTCAAGGCGGTGCTGCGCGGCGAAACCTTCCTGGGACGGGCCTTTGTGGTCAACGCGTGGTATATCACGGCCTATCAGCCAATCTGGGATAAAGGCCACAAAGAGGTGGTCGGAGTACTTTACCATGGCGCCAAGCAGGAGAATGTCGCCAGCTTGCGGCAGGGCATCAAAGCCATGCAGGTCGGACAGACCGGGGAAGTCTTTATCCTGGGAGGCAAGAACGAACATCGTGGGGTGGTGCAGATAAGTCGCCAGGGCAAGCTGGAAGGTACCAGCCTGCTGGATCTGCAGGACCACCGGGATGGCCGGTTCTTCATCCGCAGCCTGATCGACAAGGCCCTGGCCCTGCATACCGACAACGAATCGGATATCCCGGTGGCTTTCGAACAGTTTGCCTTCCGCGGAAAGGGCGAGAAAAACCCCCGCTTGCGCACCGCTGCAGTCGCCTATTTCGAGCCGTCGGACTGGATCATCCTCGCCGTGTTCAACGAAGACGACCTGCAGGCCGCACAGGACTCGGTCAAGGCCGGGCTGTTTTCCATCATCCGTTCGGCTACTGCTGTCGCTGCCATGGTGCTGGTGCTGGCGGTTGTCATTGGCCTGCTGATGGCGCGCAACATCAGCAGGCCGCTCAAGCAGACCCTTGACATGATTCTGAACCTGGAGGAAGGCAAACTTGACCAGAGGCTGAACATGACGCGGAGGGATGAAATCGGTGAGATCGCCGGCGCGGTCGATCACTTTGCCGACAATTTGCAAGAAGAAATCCATACCGCCTTTGACAGACTCGCCCAGGGCGACTTCACCTTTAAAGCCAAAGGCCTGATCGCCAAACCGCTGGCCCGGGCCAACGTTGCACTGAATGAACTGGTGCAGGAAATTCAGGACATAGCGGATCAGGTCGCCAACTGCGCGACCCACGTATCGGCAAGCCAGGAAGCACCGACCGCCGAATCGCCTCACACGACGGACAGCGAAACCCTGCAAGAGGAAATGGCGCATACCGTTGCGGAAATGAACGCCTCGGCTGAAGACATATCCAAAATCATCAAGCTCATCGACGAGATCACCTTTCAGACCAACCTGCTGACGCTCAATGCAGCCATGGGAGCGACACGCGGCGGTCAGCGGACCAAAGGTTTTGCTGTCGTCGCCGAGGAAGTGCGCAATCTCGCCGCACGCAGTGGGCGGGCGGCCAAGGAAACCGCCGACCTTCTCGAAAACACTGCGGATGGCAGCGGATCCGATTCCGAACTGGCCGATCACACTGCCCAGACCCTGCGCAAAATCGTTGCCGGCATCGGAAAAATCACCGATCTGGCTTCCGAAATTGCCGTGGCCAGCAGGGAACAATCCCTCGGCGTCAACCATGAACCGGAACCGGTAACCGAATCAGAAGATTTGCAAAAAGGGTCAGCCTCTGATCTGGAAAGCACCGTGCCCACCGAAACTCTCGCCCAACAGGCACAGCGGCTCAAGGAGTTGCTTTCCAACTTCAAGGTCATGCAGAAAAACAACCTGGCTGCCTGGACCGAACTGCAAACCCAGGCCATCGCACGCAAGGCCCAGAATCAATCGAAACGCCTGACCAATGGCAGGGAACCGACAAAGCCCGGATAGCACCCCCACCACAACCGATGCCGGTCATCAGCGCTGCATCCCGCCCCCCGGACGGTCCACCGCCCGGGGGAGCACCATCAATCCGCAGACAAGTACCAGGCCGGCAACCACAAACAGAACCTGCAGCCCCAGGTACTCGCCGATATAACCCAGCAGGATGGAACCGGCGAAATTGCCGCCGTCAAGGGCACCGGTATAGATGCCGGTGATCTTGCCGCGAATTTGCGACGGTTCGCCGCGCACCGCCAGAGAGTTGAGTGAGGGAAACAGCAGCCCGTGGCCACAACCGGTGACAGCCCCGAGCATGGCAAGGGTGAGACCGTGTTGAACAAGGGAGATGCCCGCCAGACCTGCTCCTGTAAGGACAAGGGCGTAAGGAATAACGCGCAGTTCGCCGACCCGGTCGGCCAGACGGCCTCCCGACAGCCGCACTGCCGCCGCAGCCAGGGAATAGGCGACAAAAAACCACGAAACATGAGCAATACCCCGCGCCGCCGCCAACGGCGCAACAAAATTACCGGCGCCGGCCTGCCCGACACCGAACATGACCGCAAGCAGCGCGACGGTCAATATCTTGGTGCGCTTCAATATGCCAAAAAAAGTCGCCTCGCCATCTGCCCGAAGGCTTTCGGCCAAAGGCTCGGCCAGCGGCAGGTGGGCGACCAGCCCGATACAGGCAAGCAGCGATGCAGCTCCGAACATGGCGGTAAAGCCGTAATGATTGAGAGCAAATTCAGCCAGGGCGGGGCCGACCGCCATGCCAATCAACCCGGAAATGCCGAACATGCCGATCCCCTCGTTGAGGCGTTCCGGAGGCACGATATCAGCCACATAGGTAAAGGCTGCGGTAAAACAGGTTGCCATGCCGATGCCGTGCAAAATGCGCAAGACCAGCAGGTAAGGATAAACCCCTGCAAGAGGACCGGACAGCAACATATAGCCGACCGGCAGAACAACCATCATTAAAGATCCGATGGTGAAACTGCGCCGTCGCCCGGCGCGATCGACCAGATTCGAAACCCAGGGACGGCACAGCGTTGCCGCGAGGCCGAACAGGCCCATGATAATGCCGATGTCGGCCTCCGACCCTCCGCGATCCTCGATAAACAGGGGGAAAAGAAAGAACACCCCGAAACCGGCGGCCGTGGAAAAGTTGGCCAACGACATGGCCCAGAAGGCGCGGCTGTATAATCGCGGAGCGGCATCCGTCATGTTGGCTCCTCGTGCTTTCCGCCGGGGCTGGTGGAACTTAAAAGGGTTGCATTCAGCCGACCTGCCCGATATTTTTGTAGTGTCCATCCGGAAACTCCGGATGGATAAAGCGTAGTTTTCATATGGGAAACGAGCCTTTTTTCGTTGTGGCAAGGGAATCGAGGGATTGCGCGAAGGCGTACATCGGTACACCGCATCACGCGCAGCATAGCAAAGTGCACAGCCTCCGGCTGCCCGAAGGGCGAGGGGCAGGGAAGGCCCGAGTCACAAGCGCAAGCCTGCGGATTGACGACGCCACGTCGGGAAAGAGCCGTTTCCCGATGATTATTTTGCAGCATCGATATTTCACCCGGAACCGTCAACATCGTAAAGGAGGAGACATGCAACAGATTAAACCCTGGCTGACTGTTTACGGCCTCAACCTGCTGGGAGCCCTGCTGATTCTGGCCGTCGGTCTTTGGCTGAGCAAATTACTGTCCAGGATCGTGCGCAAAATGATGACCAGCCGAAATGTCGACCCGACCCTGGTGTCCTTTATCAGCACCCTGGTTTACGTCGCGCTGGTCAGCTTCGTCGCTATTGCCGCGTTGAACCGTATCGGCGTCCAGACGACCTCTCTGATCGCGGTAATCGGGGCCGCCGGCCTGGCTGTCGGCCTGGCCCTGCAGAACTCGCTGTCCAATTTCGCCGCCGGCATCATGATGATCCTGCTGCGGCCCTTCCGGGCCGGAGATTTTATCGAAGGAGCCGGCGTCATGGGCACGGTGGAACTGGTGCATATTTTCAATACCCGCCTGCAGACCCCGGACAACCGGACCATTGTCATCCCCAATGCCAAACTGCTTAACGACAACATTATCAACTACACCGAGCGCGGCACAAGACGCATGGATCTTGTCATCGGCGTCAGCTACGATGACGATATCCACAAAGTCAAACAGATCCTGCAGGATATCATCACCGAGGACAGCCGGTTCCTCAAGGAACCGCAGCCTGTCGTGGCGCTGAATGAATTCGCCGACAGCAGCCTGAACTTTGTCATGCGTCCGTGGATCGGCACTGCCGATTACTGGCCGGCCTACTTCGATACCATGGAAAAGATCAAGCTGCGCTTTGACGAAAACGGCATTTCCATCCCCTTTCCGCAGCAGGATGTACATCTTGTCCAATCCGCTGCATCGACGGAAAATGCCGCCTGAAAATCCGGTCGGACCACCCATCGCCCATGCCCTGGAAAGCCTGGCTTTTCAGGGCATGGCTTTTTTTGTAGAACGGGTCGGCACAGCCTTCCAGGGATCCGCGGGCCAGGGATGCTTCGGGTAGCGCCCCGCCAGTTCCCGCTTGACCTCGGGGTAGCCCTCCTCCCAGAAACTGCGCAGATCCTGGGTAACGGCAACCGGTCGTCGCGCCGGGGACAAGAGCTGCAATTGTACCGCCAGACGCCCGCCCGCCACGCACGGCGTTTCTGCCAGACCGAATAATTCCTGCAATTTGACCGCCAGCACCGGCGGGCCTTCCGATCGGTACTCCAGGGCCACCCGATGGCCGCTCGGGACCGCCAACTGGGTCGGAGCCTCCTTTTCGAGCGCTTGCTGCAGGCGCCAATCGAGGCGGGCCAGCAGAACCGTCGAAAGATTCAGTCGGGAAACATCCTCCAGACAGCGCATCCCGTCCAGCCAGGGAGCGAGCCAATCGTCCAGTTCGGCAAGCAGGGCCCCTTCGGACCAGTCCGGCCAGGGCAACTCTGGAAAAATCCGCGCCAGGGTCATCACCCGCCAGCGTAATTGGACAGCGGCGGGACTCCAGGGAAGCGCCGCCAGACCAAGCTGACGCAGGCCGTCAAGCAGCGCGGCCGACACCTGCGCAGGGTCGGCCTGAGCAGGACGTTCGTCAAGCAGTAACGCACCGAATCCATATTCTTTACGAGCCACCACCTTGTTCTGCCCGGCATCCCAGAAAACCCGCTGCCTCCAGACCAGGTGTCCCGCGCATTCCGTTTCAAGGCGGGAGCGCGTAACGGTACTGGCCAGGCGGATCATGGCGTCTGCGCCACGCCCTCCCCCCACATCGACCGCCACGATGAATTCCGCATCCCCCACCCCGCTGCGCGGAGACAGGCAGCCGCCCTGCCCGTTGACCATCAGATAGCGTCGGCAATCGGCCGGACGACGCCGCGCCACACGATCCGGATAAGCCGCCAGCAACAGGATCGCCAGCGTATCACTGTCGCCCTGCAGCGCATCGCAGTCTGTCCGCAGGCGCTGCCGCCAGGCCCTGGCGGTGCGATCCACAACGCGACAGGTTGCCTTATCGACGCCGTTTTCCAGGGGTTGACCGGCGCGAAAAGCGTACAGCGCATCCAGCCGGGGCTGCAGATCGCTGTCCACGACCTGCGCGGCGGGTGACAGCCCCTTCAGCAAATCCCGCTCTTCGAGAAGAGCCGCAAGATCACAGGCCAGAGGCAGGCTGGCGATTTCCATACCGCGCAACAGTAGCGCGGCGATGCGGGGATGGGCAGGAAGCCTCGCCATGGCTTCGCCTCTGGCGGTCAGGCGATGTTTTTTGTCAAGTGCGCCAAGCAGCCTCAGCAAATCCCTGGCATTGCCCAGCGCCCCGGCCGGCGGTGCATCCAGCCAGCACAGACTGGCGGCCTGCGTCACACCCCAGCAGGCCAGCTCCAATGCCAGCGGCGCCAGATCGGCCGTGCGAATTTCCGCAGGCATGAACGGCAGCATGGCCCCTTGCGTCGCTTCGCTCCAGAGACGGTAACACCGCCCCGGCCCCAGACGGCCGGCGCGTCCGGCGCGCTGATCGGCATTGGCGGCGGCGATACGCACAGTGGTCAGGCGTGGCAGACCGGATCCTGCATGGAACCGGGCCTGCCGCATGAAGCCACTGTCGACAACCCCCCGCACACCTTCGATGGTCAGGCTTGTCTCGGCAATGTTGGTTGCCAGCACCACTTTGCGCTGCCTTCCCGGCAGCAACGCTCTTTCCTGTTCGGCAAAGGGCAATTCGCCGTACAGAGGCAGGACCAGCAATTCGCCAGCAGCCGGCTCCTTCCGGAGTATTTCCTGGCAGCGGCGAATTTCGCCGGCCCCCGGCAGAAACACCAGGATGTCGCCTTCGATTTCCCCCAAGGCCCGCCGCACCGCCCGCGCCACTACCTCCGGCAGAGGCCCTGCGGGGTCCCTGGGCATGTAACAGATTTCGACCGGATGGCAACGCCCGGGGCATCGCAGCACCGGCGCGTTGCCCAGTAGACGGGAAACCGGATCGACATCAAGGGTCGCCGACATGATCAGCAGCTTCAGATCGTCACGCAGCCCCAATTGCGCATCCCGACACAGGGCCAGCGCCAGATCGGCATGCAGATTCCGTTCGTGAAATTCGTCAAAGATCACCAGCCCTACGCCATCCAGCGTCGGATCGGACTGCAACCGACGGGTAAGAATACCTTCGGTAACAACTTCGATGCGCGTGGCGGCCGAAACACGCCGGTCGAAGCGAATGGCATAGCCGACCGTGTTGCCAACCGCTTCGCCCAGGCACGCCGCCATATAACGGGCGGCGTTGCTGGCGGCCAGGCGCCGGGGTTCCAGCATGAGAATCCGCTTGTTTTGCAGCCAGGGCTCATCCAGCAGCGCCAGAGGCACGCGGGTGGTTTTTCCGGCCCCCGGTTCGGCCTGCAGAACCACTGCGGGCGCTTTTTGAAGGGCCTTTCGCAATTCATCGACAACACTGTCGATAGGCAATAAACGACGATTTGCATTCATAGCAGATGAGGATTATGCGCAATGAACAGGTGAAACAACGGTTTTACACAAGGCGGGCTTTTCTGCCGAAAAGAAACCGGAAAGGCTGCTGCCGGTCTGTTGTCGCAATTGCCGGTCATCATGCCAGACGAATAATTTCGACCAGCAATTCGGTCACCCTTACCATGTCGGCTACATGCACCGATTCGGCGACGGTATGCACATCGGTCATACCGGTGCCGATAATGACCGTCTCGATGCCATGTGCGTTGAAGATATTGGCATCGCTGCCCCCACCGCCATCGCACAACGCCACCACGCGATCCAGCTGTCTGGCCGCCCTTTCCACAAGTTGTAGAATGTCCGCATCCGGCGACACCGCCATACAGGGATAATCGCTCACGATCTGCGTCTCGACAGACACGGAAACCTGCTCCCCGCCGATACTGCGCGCGGACGCCTGTGCCGCATCCCGCAAGCATGCCAGCATATGCTCCGTCTGGGTCTGAAGTTTGGCGGGGTCGTGGCTGCGCGCCTCGCCTTCGAGAACAACTTGCCGTGGAATGATATTAGTCGCCGACCCACCCTGGATGGTGCCGATATTGGCGGTGGTTTCATAATCGATGCGCCCCAGGCGCATCGCCGCAATCCCTGTGGCGGCGGCAACAATCGCCGACACTCCCTTTTCCGGATCAATGCCGGCATGGGATTCGCGCCCGGTGATAACAAAACGCATTTTGTTGGCAGCCGGAGCGGTGTTGATGACCCTGTCGGTCCCGGAAGTGTCGAGAGCCAGTCCGCGCCGCGAGACGACCTTGGAGTAGTCAAGATGCTTGGCGCCGAGCAACCCTTTTTCCTCACACACGGTTACAACGACCTCGATGATGCCATGAGGGACGCCCTGCTCCTTCACGATTTCCAGAGCCTCGACGATCTCGGCCAGACCGGCCTTGTCGTCCGCACCGAGAACAGTATCGCCGGCGCTTCGGAAAATGCCGTCGACCAATACCGGGCGCACCCCGTCGGCCGGCACCACCGTATCCATGTGCGCCGACAGCAGCAATGGTTCACAATCCTTGCCGCTGGCCGGCAACCTGGCGATAATATTGCCGCTCTCACTGCCGATGGCGCTTCCGGCATCGTCCATGACAACCGACATTCCCAGGCTGCGAAAGCGTTCGACCAGATACCTGGAAATCTCCCCTTCCCGAAAAGACGGACTGGCAATGCCGGCCTGCCGCGCAAATTCCTTTTTCAAACGTTCCACATTCACCATGACCATGTCCCTGCCTTCGATGGAGTCAGCAACCGCGCAGGCCGGACAGGAAACTCTCCCGGCAGCCTGCAAATCGCCCGTTTACATAAATAGACCATTGGCCAAATTTTGGCAACGGCCTTGCACTTCTTCCTGCTTGCTGTCGAATTTCTGGACAACGATGTGCAGAACCTGTTAGCATGCCATGTGATTCTGGCCGGGCCATGGATGCACTGCATCGGCGGCCCCTCCACCATCCCGAGCAAAACAAAACCAAAGAGAGTGACATGTTGCATGATATTCAACCACCACGACGTTTCCCGAAACTGAAAACCAACCGTTTCACAACTAAAAAAGCGCTCCTGTGGGGGGGGTCGTTGCCGGCCTTCTCGGCGGCCTCTGGTTCGGCGCAACCGGTTCTAACCGGCAGACCAGCAACGGGGAGCAGGCTGCCAGGACCGCGAACGAGCAGACTCGGGTCATTGCGCAAAAAACCGTCAAGGGCGTCATCCAGCCCGGGGACACCATCACGTCGCTGCTTGCCGACATCTTCACTCCGCAGCAGATTCACATACTCAACCAGGCAACCAAGCCGGTTTTTCCCTTGTCCCGACTGACCGCCGGACAATCCTACGCGCTGCGCCTTGCCGACGGCAAATTCATAAGTTTCACTTACGATATCGACCGCGAGGATCAGCTTGTGGTTTGCCGGGAGGGCGGCAGTTTCGTAGCCCGGAAGATACCCATCGAATACGAGGTTATCACCGACCTGGTCACCGGCGTCATCGACTCGAGCCTTTTCGGATCGATCGTTCAAAGCGGCGAGAATGAGGTTCTCGCCATATCCCTGGCCGACATCTTTGCCTGGGACATCGACTTCATCCGCGACATCCAGCCAGGCGACGCGTTTGAGGCTCTGGTGGAAAAACGCTTCCGCGAAGGCACTCCGGCCGGCTACGGCCGCATTCTCGCGGCCCGGTTCACCAATCAGGGGCAACCCTACAGCGCCTACCTTTTCAAGGACGGAAATCAACCGGCGGCCTATTACGACGAAAACGGGCGCAGCCTGCGCAAAGCCTTTTTGAAGGCACCGCTGTCGTTCTCCCGCATCTCCTCAGGATTCAACATGCGTCGGCGGCACCCGATCACCAAAAAAGTACGCCCCCACCCGGCCATCGACTATGCGGCGCCGACCGGCACCCCCATAAAAACCGTGGGAGACGGCACGGTAACCTTTGCCGCCTTCAAACGCTACAACGGCAATTGTGTCAAGGTTCGCCACCCTGGCGGATGGGAGACCATGTACAACCATATGAGCCGCTTCGGCCGCGGCATCAAAAGAGGGGTAAAAGTCAGGCAGGGACAAGTGATCGGCTATGTCGGCACGACCGGCCTTTCCACCGGTCCGCACCTTGACTTCCGCATGTATAAAAACGGCGTGGCGCTGAATCCGCTCAAGATCAAAACACCGCCATCGGCACCGGTATCGGCTCAGCACCTGCCGGACTTCAAACGGACCGTCGCACAGTTGACCGCCCGCCTGGAAGGCAGTCAGCCGGTACAAACCGCTGCGCTGGTCGGTAATCACCACTCCGGCCTCGAAGCAGATTTGCTGCGTACCAATTAAAGCCTGCTGCTGTCCTCGGAAATGCATGAATAAAACGGAAAGACAGCGTGAACCATCTTTTGCACCTTTACCTGGTTGATCCGCTTCCCGACGCGCGCCTGGGGGCCCTGATCGGTGACTACATCAAGGGACGCCTCGACCGGAATCTGCCGGCGGGCGTCCTTCAGGGCATCATCCACCATCGCAGACTCGACAGTTTTGCTCAGACTTCTGCCGCCTTTCGGCGCAGCAAGCAGCGATTGAACCCGGACCTCGGGCTTTGCCGCGGCATTCTGGTCGACATTGCCTACGATCATTTCCTGGCACAAAACTGGCGAATCTATCACCCCCAGCCCCTTGAACAGTTTGCCGCATCCATTTACCGCCTGGTAAAGGACAACCCCAACCTCCTGCCGAACGCCCTGCGCAGGCAGCTGCCACGCATGCTGGCCGCAAACTGGCTGGTGTCGTTACGCCATCTCGACCACATTGAAATCATCCTGCAACGCCTCTCCCGTCGCCTGAGCCGCGCCAATCTGCTGGCCGATGGCACCAAGCAGCTGATGCGCCATCGACAGGGGCTCGAAGCCGATTTCTCCGCCTTCATGATGGAAACGCAACTGTTTTTTCATCCCGTCCCAATCTCCCATCCTGGCATTTTACACTGAGTCCAGCGGAACACCCTAATTCATAGTTTTTATTTAGAAAACTATTTAATCTATTGACACAAACCTTTAATTTAATATATTAACGATAAAACATTGTCTTAAAATCAGCATGCGGCAGTTTCCGCAGCGTTTCCCTGCACCGTTCAAAAGGACCAGCCCTGCGTTTTTTCGTCAGCGCCGCAACATACTTGTTTAACAAGGCTTTATGAAAAGCATACCTTTATAAGGAGGCGTTTCATGGCAGGAAAAATTCAAAAAATGATCCATTCCATTCTTGAGCAAAACGCAAGCAACAATCCCATGCTCGCACGCGTGATCAAAACCAAAATGATCCTCAAAGGCATCAATCCGGCCAGGTTCTCCGCCGATTCACCGGACGATCCCGCGATCATCGCCAAACTCGAAAGCATGATGAGATCCTTCGCTCCGGCCGGCCCCCCGCAAACCGGTGCGATCCGGCCGGCATCCGCCAACGGGAAGATACGTACCGGGTTTTCCACCCACCCGGACACCGCCGATTGCGTGCGGGACCTACGAAAACAGCTCGCGCCGGCATCCCCCCGCCTGGTGATTTTCTTCGCCGCAATGAAACATGCGCCGGAAACCGTGTCGCTTTATATGCAGGAGGCGTTTCCCGGCGCGCAGGTCTTCGGTTGTTCCACCGCCGGCGAAATCACCAGCGGCCAAATGCTTTCGGACGCGATCGTGGCGATGGCCTTCTCCACCGACATGCTTCAGGATTTCAAAATCGAGGTTGTCAGGAATCTCGGCGACCCAAATGCCATTCAACAGGCCGTGGCCTGCTTCGATGCCCACTTCGGGCAACCGCTTTCAGCGATGGACCCGGCGCGCCATGTCGGCATTCTGCTGATCGACGGTCTGACAGGCATGGAAGAAACCCTGATGGAAACTCTCGGCGATTTGACCAATGTCCCCTTTATCGGCGGATCGGCGGGCGACGATCTGCAATTTTCCGGAACCTACGTCTACGCCAACGGTCATGCCTACAAAAATGCCGCGCTGCTGGCCCTGCTCAAACCAAGCGTTGATTTTTCCTTTGTCAAAACCCAGAGTTTCCGTCTTCTGGGAAAAACCCTCAGGGTCTCCAAAGCCAACGAATCGCGCCGAGAAGTCCTGCAGTTCAACGACCGGCCGGCAATCGAGGCTTACGCCGAAGCAGTCGGGGTATCCAGCGACAGGATCAGTCAATGCTTCATGCGCCATCCGGTCGGTCTCATCGTTCAAGGCGAGCCGTTCGTACGCAGCCCGCAACGCATCCAGGGCGACTCCATGTACTTTTATTGCAGCATCAAGGAAGACATGGAACTGTCCCTGCTGGAATCCGCCGACATGCTCGGGGACACCGCGCGGGCCATTGCCGAAGCCCGCCAAAAACTTGGCCGCATTTCCGGGATCCTCGACTTCGACTGCATCCTCCGCACCCTCGATCTGCGCCAGCAGAACCTGACCGACGCCTACGGCAAACTGTTTGAAGGCATCCCGACTGCCGGTTTCAGCACCTATGGCGAGCAATACATCGGACATATCAATCAGACAGCGACCATGCTGGTATTCGGATAATATCCGGAGCCGGTTTTTGCCAAAGCCAGTACCGATGCTTCCCTTATAGCAAGGAGGGATTTTCCATGACAGCTTCCGATAGCTTGACTCTTGCCGGAGGTTCCGATGACAAGAGCCTGCACGGCGACCTTTCGGTAACCACGATATCCGACCTGTTGCAGTTTCTGGCGGCAAGCTCCAGAAGCGGTGCGATTCGCGTCATGCGCGATCCGGAAAATGACGAGGGGATGATCTATTTCGCCAAAGGGGAAATCCTTTCGGCGCGGGCCGGAGAAAAAACCGGGCTCGACGGCATCGCCGCCCTGCTCGACTGGAAACGGGGAACCTTTTATTACCTGCCTGGAATCGCCCCCCTGGAAACGACCATCGGCCTGCCCGTTCAGCACGCTATCCTCGAAGCCATTGTGCGTCTGGATAACCGTGGCGGCGATTCCGTGCACAACTACGCATCCGCGTCTGAAGAAGGGAGTACATCCATGGAACAAACAACGAGAGAATCGACGGATGTCATGAACGATCTGCTGACGATTCCCGGCATCGATGCCGTGGTTGTCGTGGGCCGCGACGGTTTTGTCATCGAATCGGCGGGCAGCAGCGCGCGCATCAATATCGACGAGCTTGGCGCTTCCCTCGCACATGCCATCAATGGCATCGAGGAAATGGGGAGCGAACTCAACATCAGTTGCTATCAGGACATGTTCATCGAATATGGCCGTGCTGTCATCATGTGCAGACCGGTCGGCGATGCCGTCGCCGCGATAGTCACTCCGGATGCTTCCAGTCTGGGCATCATCCGCCACAAAACCAAAAAGCTGTTCCAGGAACTCGGATTGTCATTCTAGGAGGGACCCATGCCGCTCAAGCTCGATTTCACCCTTGCTCCAGATACCTACCGCCACTCTCTCAACGGCCACCCGGTTGTCATGCACAGCCACCATTACCTTACCCTGGTCACCAAGCTGGCCGAGGATCTGGACGATGTCGGTGGCCCGCAGATCCTGGCCGATGCGGTGGAGGATGCCATGCGCGTCATGTTCGATGACTATTTCCAGAAAAACGGCATCTCCGACATCCAGGAAAAGCAGGAGATATGCACCGGTTACTTTTCCGCTTTCGGCCTGGGCAAAATAACCATCAGCGGCACCGCGCAATCCGGAGAAGCATGTCTGCTCCGATCCCACATAGACGAAGGATGGCTCATGAAGTGGGGCGAATACCATAAGCCGATAAATCATTTCACCCGTGGGTATGTCGCAGCCGTGTTTGGTGCCCTTTTCGAACGTCCCGCCCGCGGTTACAAGGTCACCGAACTCCAGGGCATGGTTACCGGCGAACAGCAAAGCGTCTTCACCGTTGAGGCGGCCTGAACAAGGAGAATCCATTATTATGACGGTCATGCGAAACGATGTGGTCAAGGCTTTGGCCAAGGTTAACGTGCAGAGCAACGAACAGGGTCTGATCCCCGAATACGAAGTCCTGGTCAACCTGTTGCCGGTGGCATTGCTGAACAGCCTGACGGAAAGATTGCTCGCCGCCGCCCCGGAACGCAAGGAAGAAGTCGAAGCGGGACTGGTCAGGGCTGCCTACGAATGCGGCTATCACACAGGTTGCGGAATCATCACCTCGGAGATTTTCAGCGAAGTGGTGATGCCGATGGTCACCGAAGGAGAAAAAGATATCCTGCGAGGGGCGTTTGCCGCTTTCACCGCCTGGGGATGGGCCAAGTCGGGTATAGTGCAACTTAAGGAAGGTCAGCGGATGATTGTCCGGGCTTTCGATTATTACGAAGCGGACAGTCCGGGGGCAGGATTGCGCGCCTACATGCTGCGCGGACTGAACCAGGCATTTTTCGAACTGGCCTACGCCGATCCGTACCCTGACGGCATGAATACCTTTGTCTGCAAGCAGACCAAGGGCCTGGAAGCGGGCGATTCCTTCGGAGAATTCATCGTCACCAGGAAATAACAACCGGCCGGCCCGATCCGGCGGACATGTGGTGAAAAAATGGCAAATACGATTTCCATCGTCAGCTCCAAAGGCGGCACAGGCAAGACCACGGTCGCCTTGAACCTGGCCGTTGCCCTGGCGGAATCGGGGGAGCGCACCCTGCTGTTGGACCTTGATCCCCTGGGCGCCATCGGCTTTTCCCTGGCACGCAACGATACCGACTGGCGCGGGCTGGCGGAACATATCGTGGATGAAGCGCCACTGAACGAGGTCATGCTTCAAACCCGGCTGCCGCAGCTGTCGATTCTGCCAAGAGGCCGGCTGGATCCCCTGGACATCGATATTTACGAAAATGTCCTGCGCTGCTCCGATGCCTTGCAGAACATTATCGCCGAAGTGGATGCGGAATTCCGCTACATCATCGTCGACACACCGTCCGGCCTTGGGTCCGTCACGCGCGCCGCATTGGCATCAAGCACACATGCGCTGCTCCCGTTGCAGGCGGAGCCTCTGGCATTGCGTGCCATCTCCCAGACGTTGCATGTCCTTCAGCACATCAGGGAAAACGAAAACCGGAGACTGCACCTGATCGGCATCCTGGCAGTCATGGTTCAGCTGCAGAAGGACGTTTCCTTCAACATCATGAGCACGGCATGGTCATCCCTGCACGGGGTTCTGGAAACCTACATACCGCGAACCGATATTTTTCATCTTGCCAGCGAAAAAGGCCTGCCCGTGGCATTCCTGCAGGGGCGCTGCCCTCCGGAAGCCAAAAGATTCGAGATGCTGGCCACGGAAATCAAAACCATCATCCAGAACCTGGGTGGCGATATGGGAGCCGACGATGAAAGACCGCAACGTGAACTCATATAATCTGTCCTACGCCCGGCAACTGCTCGACGCCATGGCGCCGACCAGAAAGCCGGCTTCCAAAATAGACCAGCCAACCGACACCCGACCTTACGTGCGGCTGATGCCGGTTCAGAAACCCGGAAATGGCGAGCAAGCAACCAGGCCGACCGAAACCGTTTCGGCCGAAAAGACCCGACCGGCGCTTACCGAGCCATCGGAAAATTTTCCCGACTGGGAAAGCTGCATCGCCTGGTGCATCGGCATCACCAGCGCCGAAGCCGCCTTCGTGGTCGATTCCCAGGGTTTCATTATCGCCACCCGCGGAAGGATTCCCAGTCACGGTTTCGAATGCACCGGCGCCGAACTGGTCTTCACCATGGATCAACTGGAACGCATCGATCCGGAGGCGGGCAAGCTTTTATGGATCGATCTCGATTTCAACCAACGTCGACTGGTCGGTTTCATCACACCGGTTCAGAATAATGAATATTTCATTGTCGGGCTGGTGGCTCCGGACCCCGCCTACAACATCTTGAAACCATCCATATCCAAGCATATTGTCAAAAGCCTGCCCTCCATGAATTGATTCTTCCGGCTCCGAAAACAGCCCGCCAGGCCTCCGACTGAAAAAGGCCTTTGTCACCTGCAACGCGCGACAAAGCCCGACTCCATACACAAAATCAAAGCCGGTGTTGCGGTCTTTTCTAAGCCGATGCCGGCAACACCAGATGAAATTCGCAACCGGGCGTTTTCTGGGTCAAGGGTTTGCTTGTAGGAGTCCGGGAAAAAATTACGCCACCATGAGATTCGGTAACCAGTTTGCAAAAGGCCAGCCCCAGGCCGATTCCACGCCGCCCCAACCCTTCCTTGCTTTCCACGGTAAAAAACTTTTCAAAAATCGCATCCTGAAATTCTTCAGGCACACCATATCCCTGGTCCTTCACCATTATCCAGAGATATTTGTGATTGGCCGAAACGCGATCCACCACGCTGGGCTTCAGGATCCTGCAAAGATCCCGATTCCTGCCTAACACCTTCCTGCTCCTGACGCTGATCAGACCGCCGGTGACACTGTAATTGATGGCATTGGAAAGGAGATTGGTAATGGTCCGCTTCATGCGAATCAGGTCGAGGGATGCAGGCAGGCATTCCCGGTCGGTCGCGTGGCGCACCTTGAGCTGCTTATCGGCCAGCAACAGGGATTGTTCTTCGATACAGTCGTTGATGACGGCATTCAGATCGAACTCGGTCCTGTTGAGTTGAAAATTGGTGTTTTCTTCCCGAAAGATATCCAGAAAAGAGTTCACCATACTGCACAGCTGGTCGTTGGTATTGGAGGCCAGACGAATCACATGTTCCTGTTTATGGTTAATCGTGCCGATGCGTTCCGTGGAAAGCAGTTCAAGGGTTTTGTTGATGGCAGAGATGGGGTTGCGCATGTCATGGCTGAGCATGGCCACCAAATCCTGCTTCATTTTTTCATGCCGTTTCTCTTCGGTAATATTGCGCAGAATGGCCACGTAGCCGGCAACCTCACCACCTTCATCATTGATCCGGGAGATCGAGACCTGAGCGGGAAACTTGCTGCCGTCACCACTGACGCCTTCCATCTCCACACGGAAATTATCTTCTTCACCCTGATCCAGTTTGCTTTTGCATTCCAGAATCTTTTCCGGCGGGTCCAGAAGATCACAGAAGTTTTTGCCGTAAAGCCGCCCGTCTTCAAAACCGAAGGCATCGTGACAAATCTTGTTGACCATGGTGATGCGGAAATTGACATCGATGGCAAAAATACAGTCGGAGACGCTGTCGACCAGTTTATTGAGGTATTCCTTGGACTGTTTGGCCAGCAGATATTTCTGCATGGCCATATCGCTCAGGGTACGCGTGATAACGGCCATGAATTTTACGATTTTCTGCAACTTGGGTTTGGTAACAAAAGGGATCCTGTCCAATTCCTCCAGATAGCCGTCGATGTCCTCGATGCCGATGGCCTTGGCTCGCGCGATGGCGACCTCCTTCGGTATCGGCTCTTCCAGTACCTGGCCGCCGTTCAGGTTGGCGAGGTGGTAGCCTTCTACAATAATCGGCGTTGCACAATCGACCAGCCCCGAATTAAGGCAATTATAAACGTACGGCTCCTGTTGCTTAAGGGACATCTCGCCACCGAAAGCGTCGCTGGCATAGCACTTTTTGCGGCCATCTTCCGTACCGCGGCAATATTTAGCACAGAACCTTGTAAAATTCTGTTCCCCCGACAAGGGCCGCCCTTCGACATCGGCGATTACCGAACCGATACCACAGACCTCGTTAAAGGCATCGAGAATTTCGTCCAGCGTCTCTTTATCCACCAAATCGAGAAGGTTAAGGGTTTTTTTCATCCGATCCTCTGCAAAACGATCTTTTCCTGTGTTTTAACGACACTGAGTTGCAAACAATAAAAAAATCAAATTTAGTTTCATTCGTCATTCCATCGATTATCTGTCTCTGTTCAGATAAAGAAGGTACGGCGAGCTCACTTCCTTGTTATCCGAAATGTCGACAATCAGATTCGCCAACGATTCTATCCCGATGGTTTTTAAAAGATATCCATTGGCCCCCGCGTCCAGGGAGTCCTCCAGGTAGCTGCGATCATTATAGGTTGAAAGAATCAGAAACAGCATGGCAGGGAACTTTTCCCGCAAGGCTTTTATGGCCGATATGCCCGATATGCCTGGCATATCGATGTCCATCAGAACGATATCCGGCCGCAGTTTTTCGATTTTTGCCACGGCATCGCAGCCGTTATCGGCGGTCCCGATGATGGCAACCTTGTGATCATCCTCAAAAGCCAACGACAAACCGGTGCGAATCAAAGGGTGATCATCGGCCAGAAAAACCCTTATCCTTGTCTCAGCCATACACATCCTTTCCGACACTGCCGGCCCAAAGCACCCATCAAACGCGACTTTTTGAATCAACCACACGAACGCCCAAAATATCCACGATCATGATCCCCCAAAAAGGGTCGCCCGCTGGTTTGGTGATTTACTCAATGATTTTAAGGTTCCGGGCCACGGCCACGGCCTCCAGTCGGCTTTTAACCTCCAGCTTGGTGAATATCTTTTTGATATGGGTTTTGACCGTCTCAATGCTCAAAAAAAGCTCGCTGGAAATTTGCTTGTTGCTTTTCCCTCCGGCAATGAGGTTGAGAATCTGCTCTTCCCTCGGGGTTATATGAACCGGTTCCGATTCCTCCTCGACACCGGCGGACCCCGCCATATCGAGCAAATAGGGCGAAACGGGGTTTTCCCCCCGCGCAAATTCCCTGAGAAAATCGACCAGCGCCGTGATGCTGATGGCCTTGAGCATGTATCCATCGGCTCCCGCCTCCATGGCACCGCTCACGTAGCTTTTTTCCGAGTATGAAGAAAGCGCGATGATCTTGATATTGCGAAGCTTTTTTTTAACCATTTCGATTACGGTAATCCCGGAAATGCCCGGCAGGTCAATATCGATCAACGCGATGTCCGGTGGATCCTTCAGAATCTTTTCAACCCCTTCAAATCCGTCGGAAGCTTCCCCGATCAGATCGAGATCCTGCATGCCATCAAGGGTAAACCGCAACCCTGTGCGCAGCAGAGGATGATCGTCCACCAAAAATACCTTTACGGGCTCATGCACAGCCGATTTCATATGAACTCCCCGGCAAAAAACAATTGTACGAATGGAAGGATGTTCCGCAGCGTTCACGACAGGAGTACGACAAAATAAAAAAGGCCACTATCGTGACCTTGCCTCTTCAGTAATATTTAACCATGCAAATAAAATCAGGGCCAAGATCAAAAAACGCGGAACTTCCGGCGCAGAGAAACGAGATTACAATGTCAATTCCGAAAAATTGCCTCATCCGTTTGCAGCCTCAAAAAAACCTGCCCTTGCCTGCCTGCTTACCGCGTATACACCACTATAAAGTATTTTCTCTCAAGGCTCAAGCCCGCCACTCCGACGCCGCAGTCCGCCAGCTTCCATTGCCACACCCGACGGCAGAACAAGCCGCGCTCAAAACACACTGTGTTTGCGCCAGGGCATGCCGTTCGGGAGACTGTTTGTTTTCCTATATAGCTGAATTTATACTTTTTTTCCAAATCCGTTTCCCGTCATGCACGGGCACAAACGGGGAAGAAAGGGATATGTGCCAGATTTTCCATGCAGCTTTTCCCGCGCATAAAAAAAAAGGCCTGCGAACCCGCAAGCCCAAAACGGCAACTGAAACCCTGAAATAAACTCAGTTCAACTGAAAGCGGCCATACGCCAAAGCTTGCCGCGCCCTAACCCTGATTTAAAGAGGTGCTATCCAAATAGCGTCCGATCTGCCCCCTGGACACCGTTTTGTCCTTTCGCAGGCGGACGCCTTGGCGTTTTGCGAAGGGCAATATTTTCCTACATACCCCCGATGGTAACATCATCGATCACGCTGCGGAAAAACCCGGCGACTTTCTCGACCGTTTCCCGTCGCGGTGGCGCCAGGTCCGCCAGCTGATATTCACAGCCGAGCTGCCGACATTTGCTTATGCCAAGCCTGTTGTAAGGAAGGACATCCACTCCCAGAACATTTTTGCAGGAGGCGATCAGATCAGCCGTCTGCTGCAGACTCTCCAAGCTATCGTTAAGGCCACTGATCAGGGGAATGCGTACCCGAACCGGGATATTCAACTGTGAGATGTGCCTGAAATTCTTCAGAACAAGATCGTTGGGCATGCCGGTCAATTCCCGGTGAACATCCGCATCCATGTGCTTGATATCGGTCAGCAACAGATCCACATGGGATAAAATCGGCTCCAGTTGTTCCGGGGCCACATGCAGGCAGGTCTCCACCGCCGTGTGCAATCCGAGCTGCTGCATGGCTTGCAAAGCCGCCAGAAGAAACTTGGGTTGCCCTGTCGGTTCGCCGCCGCTGAAGGTCACGCCACCGCCGGAAGCGATGTAAAAATCCCGGTCCCTGCTCACCATCGCCACCAGGTCGTCGACGCTGACCCATCGGCCGATGATGTTGATGGCCCCGGCGTAGCAGGTTTTGAAGCAGGCCCCGCAGAGTGTGCATTTCCCGGTATCGATGCCCGTGACACGTTGCCCCGTTTCATCGGTCTTGATGGCCGATACCGGGCAGACCTCGATGCACTTCCGACATTGGATGCAATGGGTTTCAATAAAGCTGATGTCCTGTTCCCAGCGGATCGATTCCGGATTCTGACACCACAGGCAATGCAGGGGACAGCCTTTCATGAACACATTCGTGCGAATGCCTCCCCCGTCATGGATAGCGAACCGTTGCACGTCGAAAACCAGTCCGCGGGGCTCCCATCCGGGTTCCTGCAATGCATCGAAATCGTACAGTTTGTCTGTCCAGTTCATAGTCTGACCATCTTTCCGCTAATAGTCCCCATCCGGAAACTCCAGATGGATCCAGCGTAATTTTCATATGGAAAACGAGCTATTTTTCGTTGTGGCAAAGAAATCAAGAGATTGCGGGGAGGGTAACCCTCCCCGCGGTTTTCGGGCATCAGGCTACCTGCTCGGTACGACTGATGATGTCATTCTGGATCGACTTGTCCAGAACCGTGAAGAAGGCGCTGTAGCCGGCGACACGCACCACCAGTCCGCGATAATTTTCGGGATTGGCCTGCGCATCCTCCAGCACCTGGCGCGACACGACATTGTACTGTACGTGGAATCCGCCCCGTTTGAAGAAAGTGTCGGTAACGGCGATCAGTTTTTGCAGACCGTCGTCGCCGGCCAGTGAATCGGGGGAGAATTTCTGATTCAGCAGCGTGCCGTTGGATGCCACGATATGGTCCAGCTTGGCCACGGAGCACACGGTGGCCGTCGGACCGGAGATGTCGAAACCGCCCTGTGGCGAAACACCATCAGCCAGCGGATGGCCACATTTGCGTCCGTCGGGCGTGGCCGCAACCACCGCGCCCAGAGGCACGTTCGCCGATACCGGATAAAGACCCGGCTGGAAAATGCCGTTGCGCGGATTGCGGTATTTCTGTACTTCGGCGCAGTAGACATCAGTAGCCATGACCGCAATTTCGTCGGCATAGTCGTCATCGTTGCCGTATTTCGGTGCGCGGTTCACCAGCATCTGGCGCAGTTCTTCGGCGCCTTCGAAATCCTTGTCCATGGCCGCCTTGAGTTCAGGCAGAGAAATGATCTGCTCATCGAAACAGAACTTTTTGATCGCGGCCAGGGAATCGCCGACGTTGGCCACGCCGACCCCCTGGGGACCGGTGAAATTGTAGATGGCGCCGCCTTCCTGAACCGCTTTGCCGCGGCCGATGCAATCCTCTACCATCCCGGAGAGGAATGGCAGGGGTACGTTTTTACCGTGGGCCAGATCGACGGCGTTATCGGAATGGCACAGCAGTTTGACGAAATAGGCCATCTGCTTCTTGTAGGCGCCGACCACATCGTCAAAGCTCTTGAAATCCTGGATCGAACCGGTTTGCGGACCCAACTGTACCTTGCCCATGGGATCGTAACCGTTGTTCAGGGCCAGCTCCAGAACCTTGGCCATGCTGAAAAACGCGGCATCGTGCCAACCTTCGGTTTTGCCGCCGACCTGCGGCTCGACACAACCGATGATGCCATAATCGCGAGCATCCTCAAGGGTGAGGCCGCGGGACAGCAAACCGGGAATGACGACCCGGTCGTTATACCAGGCGGGCATGCCGAGACCCAGGCGTGACACCTCGGCGGCTTTTTTCCAGAACAGCGTCGGCGTCCCTTCATGAATTCGTACCGAAAGCGAAGGGCCATACAGAGCGGTGTTGGCGGTTGCCTGCATCATAATGAGGGACAGCTCGTTGGTGGCATCCTCGCCGTGACGATTGACACCGCCGACGATGATGTTCTGGAACATGGGATACCCGCCGAAGGCCTGAGTGGAACCTTCGTCGCGCACCTTGTTGATACCGGCCATCTTGATCCACAGCAGGTCGACCAGTTCCTGAACCTTTTCGGCGCCGAGGTTTGCCTTATCGGCGGCATAGAAGGGATAGAGGTACTGGTCCATACGCATCGGCGAAATGGAGTGGCCGTTACTCTCGATCTGGATCACCAGCTGGATAAACCAGAAGGACTGCAGAGCTTCGTAGAAGCTTTCCGCCGGCTGCGCCGGAACCTTGCGGCAGATCCGGGCAATTTCAAGCAACTCGGCCTTGCGGGCGGCATCGGCACCGGCGGCCAGGCGCTCGGCCTCGGCGGCAAACCGGTTGGCAAAGGCAATGACCGCTTTGTTGCTGATAATCACGGCATCGAGAAACTGCCCTTTTTTCATATCTTCCGGATCGGCAAAATCAAGCTTCGCCTTGGCCGCTTCGGCTTCGGCGATAATCTCGTTGAGGCCGTTGTGGAGAACCTTTTTATAATCGACGGAGATGTGGCCGACGCCGTTGAAATAATAGTTGCCCACGGTGAACACCCCGGCGGTCTGGGCGGCAAGCGCCTCGGCAGTCATCAGGGACGTGGCGTATTCCTGGTTGGTTTTACCGGCCCAGTAGGGAAAAATCTCATCCCGCAGGACGGCCTTGGTATCTTCGCTGATCAGGAAGACATCCGCCTTGCGTTTGGCCAGACGATCGAGTTCGTCTTCCAGCCACTTACAGGAAAATTCCGGGAAAATCGGGGTCGAACGAGGCTTGCTGCACTGATTGCCGACGATCAGCTCATCGTCTTCAATAAAAATCGACATGCCGGCCAGAATCTTTTCCAGAGCCTTGGCACGACGCAGATGCATCGGCAGGGCCTCGGTTTCCTTGTAGGATTGGGTAATCAAACGGGCTCGTTCGGGGCAGATTTCAGGAGTTTGGGTAAGGAAGCGGGCCTTGACCTGCTCCACACGGTTTGACGGCCCATGTTCGGCCACGGCGGAATTGATCTGAACAGTTTGCTTTTGGGACATGACTTTCTCCTTTGACAAAAAGAGATCGGACGGACAACGCCACGTGCATTTTGCGCCCCGTTTGGACGCCGGGTTTTACAGGAAAGCGGCCATTCTGTGTTGGAACCGCCAGCACCACGGCCGCCTCAAAGGGGGCTTGGCGACGGCAAATAAACAAATGTTTCATTTCGGATGCCAAAAATCTGTTTTTTTTGCGCGCAGGTTATTTGTAACAAAGCTTTTATGCGATGAAAATCGCTCAAAGGGGGCCTTTGGCATCCCTCATAGGGGGCTTTTTCGAGGGATGGGTGATCACCCTGTGATGCCGCAAGAAACAAACCGGACTGAATTGCACCGTGCTTTCAACATGTTGACAGCAGCTTGCGTCCATCCATGGTTTCCGGATGGATACGAGCCAGGGAACCACAACAGTATAACAGAGTTTTATCTCGAAAGAGAGGGAAAGGGGGGGCTGGCCGCGGCGCATGGCAGCTTGCCCCTGATGCCTGTCACCTCACCGGCCCGCCAAGCGCCACTGACCTGCTTGCCCGGCACGGGGTAGGTCCCGGCCAGTGGAAGCATTGTCACCGGAATATATCCTTTGAGCCATTCCATGTGTCATCCCTTTGTTCGGGATGGACCTTTTCCGCCAGCAGGATGTAATATGCCAGCTTCAGGGGAAGCGGATTTTCAGGCAGGGCCACACCGGCTGCAAACCTGGCGATCCGCTACGGCAAAAAATGTTCACTGAAAATGCATCGGGAAAAGGGAGGAAAAAATCGTGAATAAACTTATTCTGCTGTTGCTGGCTGCTGGTCTGGGCTATGCCGCCTATACCAATCCGGATATCAACGACCATCGGGAGGCGATCTCCGGCCAGTGGCCCGAACAAGCCTTTTACACTGACGAGCAGCAGGAGGAGCGTTTCGGCGATCTCGACTACACCAACTTCATCGTCGGCTCCGCCACCAAGGACACCGTCAAGATGACCATGGTAAGCTACGGGTTTCTCGGCCGGGTGACCGTGGTGGACGAAGAATGGCAAACTCGCCCGGTACATGATTAAGGAGCGTGCCATGACTGCTCAACATTTTGTCCTGGCAGGGCTCGGCGTTCTGGTGGGCATCGGTGCATCTTTTACAGGGCTGGGCGGCGGCTTCCTGATGGTGCCGCTGCTGCTGTTTCTGGGATATCCCGCGCAAAAGGCGGTGGGCACCTCGTTTCTGGCCATCCTGATTATTTCCCTGTCGGCCCTGGCGGCGCACAACAGACTGGCCAATGTCGACTATCGGATCGGTATTCTGCTTGGCGTAGGCGGGGTGCTCGGCGCCCAACTGGGCGCGCGCCTGCTGGAACATGTATCGACGGCCAGCTTCAAGCGGATCTTCGCCTGCGTGCTTCTCGGTCTGGCCATTTATCTGTTTTTCAAGAAATAGCTCCAGGCGCTATCGGCGGTTCGGCAGCAGCAAAGACCAGGGCCGCATGGCAGCAGGGTTCGTTGCGGAGGTGAACATGTCCTGGTTCATTATGGTTTTTCTGGGAATTTACGGCGCCATGCACGCACTGTTTTTGTGGGGAATGGCACCGCTGCTGTCCCGCAGGCCCGGCACCGCCTGGCTGCTGCGCGGCTGGATGCTGCCGATGCTCGTCGCGCCGATCGCAGTGCGTATGCTGGACCGTGCCGGCTATTTCGACATGGCCCGTATCCTGGCCTGGATCGCCTACAGCTGGATGGGCTTGCTGTTCATCGCCTGCTGTCTGTTGTTGCCCCTCCTCTGCTGGCGGCTGCCGGGGATGACCCTGAGCCGCACGCGACGCACCAGCCGGCATAAGATACCGCGCAGCCCGACCAGCGCAGCGATCATCCTGCTGGCCACCCTCGGCGCAGGCATGTACGGTTTTTATGAAGCCGCCGGTTTGCGCGTCGAACCGGTCACCCTGGTGTCCGACAAGCTACCGCCCGGCACGCCGCCAGTGCGCCTGGCACAGATTTCCGACCTGCACCTGGGGTTGATGCATCGGGAAAAGGCCCTTAGCCCGATCATCGCCCGTTTACACGAACTCAAACCCGATCTGCTGGTCGTCACCGGCGACATGGTGGACGCGCAAATGGACCATCTTGACGGCCTCAGCGACCTGTGGCGCACCATCGATCCCCCGCTGGGGAAATTTGCGGTGACCGGCAACCACGAAGTCTATGCCGGCCTGCAACAATCCCTCGACTTTCTGCAACGCAGCGGCTTCACCCTGCTGCGCAACCGTTTTGTGCTGATCGGCAACCGTCTGCTGCTGGCCGGCGAGGATGATCCGGCCGTGGGGTCGGCCGCCGCCAGGCTGCGCATTCCGGAATCCGCCGTCAAGCAGCGATTCGGCATTCTGCTGAAGCACCGACCTGTTGTATCCGCGGCAACGGCCGACCTGTTCGATCTGCAACTCTCAGGGCATGCGCATCGCGGCCAGATCTTCCCCTTCAACTATCTCACCGGCCTTGTCTACCCCATGCAGAGCGGCTTGCACCGCCTGGCCGGGGGCGGCCTGCTCTACACAAGTCGCGGCACCGGAAGCTGGGGGCCTCCCATGCGCATCGGCGCACCTCCGGAAATCACCCTGATCGAG